>NZ_JRPT01000086.1:0-10056 GCF_000762865.1 Prevotella sp. S7 MS 2
GTATGGAGTTCAAAAGGACATGTGAATGGTGTGGTGCAACATTCATTGCCCACAGTTACAAGACGCAATTTTGCTCTAAGCAGTGTAATGATTTTGCTTATAAAGCTGCAAAGAAGAAAGAGCGCGAACAAGAGTATCTTTTTTTGCTCAAAGATAATACATATTGTGACTTAGAGCACGCATTTAGGACAAAGAATTTATGCTGGCCTTGACACTTTTCCGTCAAATGGGAAGGCGATTCGGGAATTTATTTCCCGTTTTTTATTTCCACGGGCTTATATATCGCGATTTTTATGTAAATTTGCAATTAGAACAACGTTCAAATGCAGCGACATTGATGGAACGAGGAAAAGGAACAGAAAGGGAGAGGAAATTACGGATGATCGGACGATATGAAGGGCAGAGTTCATTTGTCATATCATTATGAGCCATATAGGTACCGATTAAAACGTAATTTCCTGGCTATCAATAGGGTTATGGTAGTGCATCGTAAGTAATTATCCAATATAAGAATGCTCATCTTCAATAATTATAGAAAAGAATACTAGACTCCTTGAATATGCGCTTGCCAAACCTAATATTTGTACGTTGGATGAAGATAGTAAATTAACATTCATAGATAAATAAAAAGCAATTACAAGAAAGTGTATACACGATGTAAATACGGTATAAGACAAGATGAAGAAACACATCCGGAAATACCTGTACCTTGAATATTTCACCTATGCTATATTCTTCAATTCTTCATTGACTATTCCATGGATTCATAGTAATATTTCCGTTTTTGATAGTTAAAATAGCACATTTTTCTATTATTTGCTCAAATAACTTAAAGAATTCATCCGCTATAAATGTTTTTTCAGTAACTTTGCTTCCATTAAACATAGTGATGATTTCTTTGCAATTCTTTAATATCTAATGCCATAAAGTAGCAATTAATCTAGCTATTCTTCAAATCAGAAATGATAGATATTTCGTTGGACTCACATTAAAATATTTAAAACTAAAATCTACATTATCATGAAGAAAAAATTATTGATGACGGTTATTGTCTCTATTGCAGTATTCTCTGCTTGTAACAATAGCGACGAGAAGTTTACGCCTGCTTGCAATGGAGAGGAAGTTAGTTTCTTTGTAAACAGTAATCCAATTACACGTACAGTGGTAAGCACTTCAGACGGTTCTACCCAATTCAAAGATGGCGATTTGCTTGGTATCTACGCTACTGGTGGCGCAACAGCTACTAACGTTAAGTATAACGTAAATGCTACCGATGGAGGCAGTCTTACCGTTGCAAATCAAGGAAATGAGATTACATGGACAGATGCAACAGCTATTGGTAATTTTTATGCTTATTACCCTTATGCCGAATCAAATGCTGATGGTACTGTGGCATTTACAGTTACCAATCAAACTTCACAAACCGATTTTGAAGCTAATGATTTCTTGTATGCCAAGTCTAGTGCTACAGGTACAGCTGTAAAATTTACCTTTAATCATGGACTTTCTTTGGTAAAGGTGGTACTAGTAGGTGACGCATTGTCTGATGCTACTAGTATTACTGTTAAAGCACAGCCAACAATAACATGGACACACACTACTAATAAGTTCGCTACAAGTGGTGAAGCTCTCTCTATTAAAATGTGGAAAGTTTCAGAATCGTCACAAGAATATTGGGCTGTAGTTCCCGCACAAACATTTACTTCGGGTAGTGAAATGTTCAAAATAGCTGTAGGTTCAACCGTTTATAGGTATAAACCTGCAGAAGATAAGACTCTTACACAAGGCGGTAGTACTAAGTTTACCCTGTCTATTGATGCAGAGAAAAAGGTCGTGGCAGTCTCTACTGATGTAACTACAAGTGGATGGAATACTGATGTCGACCAAACCGGTAAGTTAGAGAAAGACCCTATAGTACCTGTGGAATTGATTTCGTCTGCACAAGGAACTTTCTCAACTTCTACAACCCTAACTGCTCAAAAAGAGAAGCAGACTTGTGTAGAAGGTTGGAATACAGTTATTACACAGGCAAGTTTTAAAGATAACGCGATAATTGCTTTCGATAATACGGAATCGGCTATGTCATTAGTTCGTAAAGATGGTGCATGGCATAATGGTACACTTTATTATTGTACACAAGAAAATGCAGCTAAAGCAGGAAAATATACCTTAAAGTTTAAGGTGAAAGCCAGTATGGCAAGTAAACTTCAACTAGGGGTAATACCTTGCATGGGCGAGAAATTGTGGTTTTACGAAAACGGAACAACTAATACTATCAAGCATATTGCTGCAACAACCGAATGGGCTGAGAAAACATTCACTTTTGATTTGAATAAAATAAAAGAAGAAAAAAGTGATCGTGCTGCAACTGCAAATGACTTGAAGAAGGTGCTTGTGTACTTTGTACCGGATATTTACAGTACGACTAAGTTCTTTATTAAAGACGTGACCTTTATTGAAAATGTAAACTAATACAACGTGAGTCCAACGAACATAATATGTATATGATTATTTCAAGATCAGATTATTAGAGAGTTTGGCAGCCCTAATCTCAATGATAGAATGGGTAGATACCCTTGCCTTGATTAAATAATGTAAAATCGTCGAATTCATATAACCTATACACTAGCTCTGAAAAAATGAATATTTAGGTATGCAAGAACACAATGCCGAAATATTAATATTGATTAGTTTTGGAGGGTTCATTATTTTGTTGTAATTTTGCACATTGAACATTTTTATTTAAACCAAACATCGTGGCTGAGACAAAATACATCTTCGTAACCGGCGGAGTGGTATCATCATTAGGCAAAGGTATCATCTCTGCATCTATTGGTAAACTTCTACAAGCAAGGGGATATAACATCACAATTCAAAAGTTCGACCCGTACATTAACATCGACCCGGGGACGCTAAACCCTTACGAACATGGCGAATGCTATGTCACAGTGGATGGTATGGAGACAGATTTGGACTTGGGACATTACGAGCGTTATACCGGCATTCAAACCACTAAGGCCAACTCTCTTACTACAGGTAGAATCTACAAAGCTGTCATCGACAAAGAACGTCGTGGTGATTATTTAGGCAAGACCATTCAGGTTGTGCCCCACATCACCGACGAAATCAAGCGCAATGTGAAGATGCTTGGCCAAAAATACCATTACGATTTCGTCATTACAGAGATTGGTGGTACTATCGGCGACATCGAAAGTGCTCCATATATGGAAGCCATCAGACAGCTCAAATGGGAACTTGGTAAGAATGCTATCAACGTACACTTGACGTACGTCCCCTATTTAAAGGCGGCTGGAGAATTGAAGACGAAACCTACCCAGCACTCAGTAAAAGAACTACAGAGCATTGGTATTCAACCCGACATATTGGTTTTACGAACCGAGAAACACCTCGGAGAAGGCATTTTAAAGAAAGTTGCAAGCTTCTGTAACGTAGATTTCGACTGCGTTATTCAGAGTGAAGATCTGCCAAGTATCTACGAAGTACCTGTCAATATGCAGAACCAAGGACTCGATGCAGCCATCCTTCGCAAAATAGGCGAGCCTGTCGGTGAGAAACCTACGCTCGGTCCGTGGAAAGAATTCCTTGAAAGAAGGAACAAAGCTACCGAAGAAGTACACATCGGCCTGATTGGTAAATACGACTTGCAAGACGCTTATAAGAGCATACGCGAAAGCCTTTCTCAAGCAGGTACGTACAACGACCGCAAGACCGTGCTCACTTTTATCAACTCAGAGAAGATAACCGAAGAGAATATCAGCGAACTCTTGGAAGGTCAAGATGGTATCATGGTATGTCCGGGATTTGGTCAACGTGGTATCGAAGGAAAAATTATCGCTGCTCACTATGCTCGCATCCACGACATTCCTACATTTGGCATCTGCCTAGGTATGCAAATGATGGTGATTGAGTTTGCTCGCAATGTATTGGGATATAGCGATGCTAACAGCCGTGAAATGGACGAGAAGACCGAGCATAACGTTATCGACATCATGGAAGAGCAGAAAAATATCACCAATATGGGTGGTACTATGCGTCTTGGTGCATACGATTGTAAACTGCGACAAAACTCTCGTGTCTTCGATATTTACAAACAAGAGCATATTCAGGAACGCCATCGCCACCGCTATGAATTCAACAACGACTATCTGACCGAGTACGAAAAGGCCGGCATGATGTGTGTTGGAAAGAATCCGGAAAGCGACTTGGTAGAGATAGTAGAAATTCCAGGACTGAAATGGTACATCGGTACGCAGTTCCATCCGGAATATCAATCGACCGTTTTAAAGCCACATCCACTCTTTGTAGACTTCATTAAAACGGCTAGCGAAAGCAAGAAACACTAAACATTTCATACGATAGCCAAGTCCCATTGTTATTTTACGAGACTTGGCTATCATTATCTAACAAACAATAATGGATCGCAATAACGTAATTGGGCTTGTATTAATTGGTCTCGTACTGATAGGTTTCAGTTGGTGGAGCCAGCCCTCTAAAGAAGAACAGAGAGCTGCATTTGTACAAGACTCCATCGCAAAAGCAAAACAAGAGGAAGCAAAGAAGGCTGCCGAATTTAAGTCTAAAGCCCAACAGACTGCCGAGAAACAAGCAGCACTGACCGATACCACAGTTCTTTTCCACGAATCATTGGTGGGTGAAGCACACACTGTCATCCTCAAAAACAAGAAACTAGAACTATCGTTCAATACGAAGGGAGCCACCGTAACCAAAGCTGTTATCAAGAATTTCTCAGATCGTAATGGTAACAAAGACGTGACTATCTTCGATGGGAAAGACCAAAGTTTGAATTATACATTGGCGGCCAAACAGACCAATATTGCTACGCAAGACTTGTATTTCCAGCCAAGTCAGGTAACAGATTCTACTGTTACATTCACCGCTAGTGCCAATAGTGGTCAGGCTATTACTATCAATTATACACTTGGCAAAGATTATCTGCTACGCATGCAGATGCGTGTGAGTGGCATGGCAGGCCTATTTGCCCCAAACACATCAACTATGGATGTGACTTGGGAAGACATGTGCCGCCAGCAAGAACGCGGTTTCACATTCGAGAATCGCTACGCTACCCTCACCTATCACAAAGTAGATGGAGGCACAGATTACTTGAATGAAACCCAAGAAAAGATTGATGAGAGTATCGAAGACAAAACAGATTGGGTGGCATTTAAGAATCAATTCTTCTCAGCCGTAATGATTGCGAAGAATGATTTTGCAGCAAATTCACTGATGACAAGTATCCCCCAAGAGAAAGAAAGCGGATATTTGAAGCAGTATAGAGCTAAATTGAAGACTTTCTTCGACCCCAAAGGCAATCAAGCATCGGAGTTTGAGTTCTATTACGGCCCCAATGATTTCAGGCTATTACAAAAGGTTGAAAAAGAAAGTACCTTTGGTAAGGATCTTCAACTACAACGCTTGGTTTACTTAGGCTGGCCACTCTTCCGCATCATCAACCGCTGGTTTACCCTCTATGTATTCGATTTCCTGACCGGACTCAATATCAATATGGGTATCGTATTGATACTGATAACCCTCTTGCTAAAGGTTATTACCTACCCGATGGTGAAGAAAAGCTACATGAGTTCAGCCAAAATGCGTGTGTTGAAACCGAAATTGGACGAGGCAACCAAGCAATATGACAAGCCGGAAGACCAAATGCAAAAGCAACAAGCCATGATGGCTGAGTACTCTAAGTATGGGGTAAGCCCACTATCAGGCTGTCTTCCTATGCTGATACAGATGCCTATCTGGATTGCAATGTTCAACTTTGTGCCGAACGCTATCCAATTACGAGGTGAGAATTTCTTATGGATTAAAGATTTAAGTACCTACGATCCCATCTTCGAATGGAACAATAATCTTTGGTTGATAGGCGATCACTTGAGCTTAACCTGTATTCTTTTCTGCATAGCCAACGTCCTTTACTCTTGGATGACAATGCGTCAACAGCGCGATCAGATGGTAGGTCAGCAGGCTGAACAGATGAAGATGATGCAATACATGATGTATCTGATGCCTCTATTCTTCTTCTTTATGTTCAACGACTATAGTGCCGGACTGAATTTCTACTACTTCGTCAGCCTCTTCTTCAGTGCTGCTATCATGTGGGCATTGCGAAAAACGACCAACGACGAGAAACTTCTTCAACTCTTGGAAACACGTTATAAGGAGAACCAAGCGAATCCTCAGAAGAAAATGGGAGGCTTAGCTGCCAGACTCCAAGCCTTGCAAGAGATGCAACAGAAGCAACAAGAAGAAACCAGACGTAAGCAAGAAGAACTCAATAGAAAGAAAAAAGGATTATAAATAACACAGAAGCCACTAACTCGAATTCGGAAAAAGAAGAAAGTTAGTGGCTCTTTTAGCATTATAACAACAAATATGAACAGAATAGTGGGACTAGCAATGGCAACAATGCTCACTGTATCAACACAGAGCCAAGCCCAAGAACAGAGTATCATAGGGCCACATCACATCACTCTACAATCCGACTTGATGACTCCGGAAGCACTTTGGGCCATGGGCAGAATGGGTGGTTCACAGGTTTCTCCGAATGGAAAACAAATAGTATATCAAGTATCTTATTACAGTGTAAAAGAGAATAAGAGTCATACAATACTCTATCTTGCAGACATAAATGGCAAGAACAAGAAACAACTTACACTTGATAACAAGAGCGAAAGCGATGCTACATGGATTGAAAACGGCCAAAGAATAGCCTTCTTAAGAGCCGGTCAGATATGGAGTATGAAGGCAGATGGAAGCGAACGCAAGCAATTATCACACTCAGTTATAGACATTGAGGGCTTCCGTTTTAGCCCCGATGGCAAGAAAGTGGTGCTCATCAAATCGATTCCTTACTACGGAACCATCAAAAAGAATCCTGATGATTTACCCAAAGCTACAGGTAGATTGGTCACCGATATGAACTATCGCCACTGGGATCATTACGTAGAAAGCATTGCTCATCCATTCCTTGCAGAGGTATCAGAGGCCGGTATCAACAATGGAACAGACATCATGGAGGGCGAACCTTACGAAAGTCCGGTTGCTCCTTTTGGTGGAATAGAGCAAATAGCATGGAGTCCTGACTCTAAAATCATTGCCTATACTTCTCGAAAAAAAGAGGGAATACAATACGCAATCTCCACAGATACCGACATATATCTTTACGATATAGAGACTAAGCAGACCAAAAACATCTGCAAACCAGTCGGTTATGTCGAGCCAAAGATTGATGCTACCAAGACGATGAAGACTCAAGCGGTGAATCATCAAGATGCAGATATGAATGTAGGCTACGATGTCAACCCAAAATTCTCGCCCAATGGCAAATACATTGCATGGCAAAGTATGGAGCACAACGGCTATGAGAGCGATCGCAACCGCCTATGCGTATACAACTTGGCAACCGGAAAAAAGAAATACGTAACGGAGAGTTTCGACTCCAATGTAGACGATTACTGCTGGAATAACGACTCAAAAACACTTTATTTCCTCGGTATTTGGCATGCCACAGAAATGATATATCAGACTAACCTAGAGGGAAAAGTGATACAACTTACCGACGGTTGGTTTGACTATGGAAGCATACAACTAGCCAACAACGGTAATATGCTCTTAGCAAGCAGACACTCTCATCAGAATGGCGACGAACTTTTCTTGGTGAAACCGGGCAAAGAGAAGAAAGCAATTGTTAGTCAAATAACTTTTGAAAATAAGCATATATACGACCAATTGGCACTCGGCAAGACAGAACAGCGCTGGGTGAAGACCACCGATGGCAAAGATATGCTCGTTTGGGTAGTACTTCCGCCACACTTCGATGCCACAAAGAAGTACCCCACTCTATTATTCTGTGAGGGTGGACCACAAAGTCCGGTAAGCCAATTTTGGAGCTATCGTTGGAATTTCCAAATCATGGCAGCCAACGGGTACATTGTTATTGCCCCCAACAGACGCGGACTTCCGGGCTTTGGAAGCAAATGGAACGAGGACATCAGTGGCGATTGGACCGGTCAATGTATGAACGATTACTTCAGCGCCATTGACGATGCTACCACCAACTTACCTTATGTTGACAAAGACAGATTGGGATGCGTAGGAGCCAGCTTCGGTGGTTTCTCGGTATTCTATTTGGCCGGTCACCACGACAAACGATTCAAAGCGTTCATCGCACACGACGGTGCTTTCAACCTCGAAAGCATGTATACCGATACCGAGGAAGCATGGTTCTCTAATTGGGAATACGAGAGTGCGCCTTGGAACAAGGATATTACTGCCAATGGCAAGAAGACTTATGACAACAGTCCTCACAAGTTTGTCGACAAATGGGATACTCCCATCCTCGTCATTCACGGTGAAAAAGATTATCGAATCAATGCTAATCAAGGTATGGGAGCATTTAATGCAGCCCGTATGCGCGGCATCCCGGCCGAACTTCTCATCTTCCCCGATGAAAACCACTGGGTATTGAAGCCACAAAACGGTATTCTCTGGCAGCGTACCTTCTTCAGTTGGTTGGATAAATGGTTGAAAAAATAATAATACATATCAATAAAAATGGTCGAAAAAATACAAAAGAAATTGAGTGACAGTGCCAGTGCTAGATGGACAGCCTTGTTCATCGTAGCCTTCACAATGATGATGGGATACTTCATCACCGACGTTATGTCACCTCTAGAAGTACTACTTACCAAGCCAGCATCGGCTGGTGGACTAGGTTGGAGTTCCGATGATTACGGATTCTTTGCCGGCTCTTACGGTCTCATCAACGTCTTCCTGCTCATGTTATTCTTCGGGGGTATCATCCTCGACAAGATGGGAATCAGATTTGCCGGAATCTTATCATGCGTACTCATGGTTGCCGGTGTATTCATCAAATACTACGGAATCACTGGAGATTTCGGCGATACCAAATTCACACTCGATTTTGTCAACTTCTCATTACCGATGTCGGCGGCTATCGCTTCACTCGGTTTTGCCATCTTCGGAGTTGGCTGTGAAATCTGCGGAATCACCGTTTCTAAGATTATGACGAAATGGTTTGCCGGTCACGAGTTGGCATTAGCCATGGGATTACAGGTGGCATTGGCTCGTCTAGGAACTGCGGCTGCTATGATGGGAAGCCTCCCTATTGCCAAGGCTTTTGGCAATTCTATTGGTGCTCCCATTCTCTTAGGCGCAGCACTCTTAATCATTGGTCTGCTGGCATTCTTGGTTTACAACATCATGGACAAGAAACTAGATGCATCGACAGCTGCATATAATGCAGAAAACACTGTAGAGAGCGAAGACGAATCATTCCATTTCAGCGATTTGAAACTTATCTTTACCAATCCCGGCTTTTGGTGTATTACCATCTTATGCCTCCTTTTCTATAGCGGTGTGTTCCCCTTCTTGAAGTTTGCTACCAAGCTAATGGTTGCCAACTATGCCGTAAAAGAGGAATGGGCCGGTATCATTCCCGGCTTGATTCCATTTGGAACCATCTTCCTTACTCCCCTATTCGGTTCTATATATGATAAGGTAGGCAAAGGTGCCACACTGATGTTGATCGGTAGTACTATGCTAACAGGCGTACATCTCATCTTTGCTACCCACATCATGCCATACGGTTGGTTTGCCGTTATCATCATGATTATTCTAGGTATTGCCTTCTCTTTGGTACCATCTGCCATGTGGCCAAGCGTCCCAAAGATTATTCCTTTGAAGTATTTGGGAAGTGCTTACGCCGTTATATTCTACATCCAGAATATAGGATTGTCCTTGGTTCCAATGTGGATAGGAAGAGTTAACGGAAGCGACCCAAGCTATACCACCTCCATGAGTATCTTCACCGGCTTCGGTATCGCTGCCATTATTACATCGTTGGTGCTCATTGCCATCGATAAAAAGAAAGGATATGGCCTACAAAAAGCCAATATAAAGAAGTAAGATAACAATATTATAAAACAATCCCTTTCATGGAATGGAACAAAGCCATCTGTGAAGGGGATTTTTTATTATTCTTTA
>NZ_JRPT01000087.1:0-9402 GCF_000762865.1 Prevotella sp. S7 MS 2
TCTCTTCGCATCGAAGCCTTTGCAGAACCGTTCTTTGCTGCAGCCATTGTGGCCTACAGTGTATGTGTGGGAGCTGGCGATACTTTGCGTCCTGCACTCATCAACTTGGGCAGTATGTGGTGCTTACGTCTTACCACAGCAGCTTTATTGGCACCTCATTATGGCCTGAAAGGGGTTTGGACAGCTATGGCAGCGGAACTTACGTTCCGTGGTTGCATGTTCCTTTGGCGTTTGTATCGCGGTAAATGGCTGCAAGCCAAGTTAGGTTAAGGGAACAACTCAAGCCCTTTCCGACTCAAGAACTCCCTCAATAACTCATTAATTCAGAAACTGAACAACTCAAAAACTCACTCCAACATTTCCTCCAACCGCTCCACTGCCGATGAAAGGTCGGCATCAAAGCAGGTATGGTCTAGCAGATATGAATCATTTCCATTGGCCAATAGCGCGTACAAGTCCTTGTTCATGTCAGCCACGTACGAACCAATAGCATATTCTATATCGTCTTTTTGCCAATCGAGCGTGGAGTATTGATACACACGATACTTCTGATGGAAGAAGCTGTAAGCCGATTCTATACTGTCTTTTGTAATCATATAAGTCGATGTTTGTGGTTTACCAAAATCGCTTCTCGGTCTCCGAATATTGGAAACCGGCCTTTGCCATGCGTGCCTCCAAGTCTTTTCTGCCTATGTTGAAATGGTAACATATCTGGTCAAGATTGTCAAATTCTTCGTCGCGCAACAGGAAGTTGATGGCCGAAACAAGCATCGGTATGTCGTTTTGTGGTAGGTGGTCCATGTGTATAAAGAGTATTTAAGTTTCGCAGAGATGCTCAACTTTGGAGTGATCGGGAGTTAAATGCCTATCTGGCATTGGAGTTATAGAGGGAGTTAACAGATGAATGTTTGTTGATTTCATATCTTGATGACTGTTGTATGAAAGATTATCGCTTCATCGGTGTTGCATTGGAGCGCAGCGAAAACCTACGGAGATAAGGCAAAGACCAATTCGTGTTTGATAAGACTCCCTCAAGTTTGCCAATTGTATAACAGATTGTGCGTGGGCAGTCTTGCCAGACTGGATACCCCGAATATTATAAACCGGAGACTATCTTCGCTATCGCTTGATAGTTCCCGGCTATTTATAGGCAGTCCTTCGGACTGGCATTGATATACATTTATTTATATGTTATAAGTAGATTTTACATCTCTATTTTGCTTTAACACTGCTACTTATTGATTGAAAACGTTATTCTTAAATCGTAGCAATGTTTTACTACATTATCCGTAGATAATGTTTCCTTCTTCATCTTTGTACTCGTCGGCGATACCTTTCTCGTAGGCTGTCATGGCACGCAGGCTCATACCCATGCTAGAGAAGCCACCATCGTGGAAGAGGTTCTGCATAGTTACCTTACGAGTGAGATCGGAGAACATCACAATACAGTAGTCGGCGCACTCATCGGCCGTGGCATTGCCTAGTGGCGACATGCGGTTAGCGAAGTCGTACAGACGATCCATACCTTTGATACCGGCACCGGCTGTGGTCATTGTGGGCGATTGTGAGATGGTGTTCACACGTACGTTGTGCTCACGGCCATAGATATAACCGAAGCTACGAGCGATAGATTCGAGCAAAGCTTTGGCATCTGCCATGTCGTTATAACCCAAGAATGTGCGCTGTGCAGCCACGTAGGTGAGGGCAACAACAGAACCGTATTCTGCAATCGCATTTAATTTCTTGGCAGCCTGAATCATCTTATGAAATGAAATGGCTGATATGTCGAGTGTCTGTCCGAGCATCTTGTAGTCTAGATCGTCGTAAGTTCTCTTCTTACGCACATTGGGCGACATACCGATAGAGTGGAGTACGAAGTCCACCGGACCACCGAGAACTTCCATAGCTCTCTTGAATACGTTTTCAAGGTCTTCCACATTGGTAGCGTCGGCAGCAATGACTTCTGCGCCAGTTTGCTTGGCCAATGCGGCAACTTCTCCCATACGGATAGCCATAGGAGTGTTGGACAGCACAATCTGTGCGCCCTCTTCTACTGCCTTTACGGCAACCTTCCAAGCAATCGATTTGTCGTTCAGTGCCCCGAAAACAATACCCTTTTTACCTTTTAAAAGATTGTAACTCATCGTTTTATTTGTTTCTATATAATAATTTGAGAATGCAAAGGTATGTGTTTTTTGTTGATAAGCCAACCGAATTGTCCTATTTCTTACCCGTTTTTGCACAGATAGGGCTGTGTTGTGCATATTATAGAGGCGTGAGTTCATGAGTTTTTCATTCCCAACTCGTCACTTGTCAACTCCATAACTTATCACTTGTTAACTCGTCTACTTGTTAACTGGTTGGCTGCAAGGGCGTGGCAACATCGCTGTCTAGGCTTTGCAGCAATGCTGAATGGGCTAGGCAGTAACGCTGACAAGGCGCTGCAACAGCCCCACCCCGTCCCTCCCCAAAAGGGGAGGGAGGATATATAGAGTTGACAAGTATACAAGTAATGAGTAGAAAGAAAGCACCTGTTACGCCAACAGCGACTATTAGGTCGATGACTGGTGGTTCCCCAAAAGGGGAAGGAGGGTATATAGAGTTGATAAGTAGACGAGTTTAGAGTTCAGTTTATAAGTTTCTAAGTTCATAAGTTTTGAATTGTGGGGATTATTCTATTTTATGTAGGTACGCGACATGTTATATACTTACTGTTCAAAAAATCACGGTGATATGAAAAAATATTGAGAAAAAATTGCAAGAAAGTCTAAAATGAAATGCATTTGCAGCGTGCTATTATAGTAGTACACTAAGGTTGGTTTAAAAATACGGGTATGATAGAAATTCAAAACATGACGTTTGGCTATAGCAAGAAGGTAGAACCGGTGTTCGACGACTTCTCGCTTTCTTTGCCGGAAAACCGCATCTACGGTCTATTGGGTAAAAATGGGATGGGTAAGAGTACGTTGCTCAATCTTGTTTGCGGTTTGTTGCGTCCGCAGCAAGGACGTGTGTATATTGACTGTATGGACGTAAATGCACGTCGAGTGGAGATGTTGCAGGATGTGTATATCGTCCCCGAAACATTTGAAATGCCACGGATGAGTATGATGAAGTGTATTGAGATGCACCGTGACTTTTATCCTCGGTTTTCCGACGAGGTGTTAATCAAGTGCTTGTCGGAGTTTGAATTGCCCGAAGTGAAACGGTTGAACGAACTCTCTATGGGACAAAAGAAGAAAGTATATATGTGTTTGGCATTGACTTCGGGAACTCGGTTGCTGGTAATGGACGAACCTACCAACGGCTTGGATATACCTTCGAAGAGTCTCTTCCGCAAGATTATAGCCAACAACATGACCGAAGAGCGCACCATGATTATCTCTACTCATCAAGTACACGATGTGGAGTCGCTGCTAGACCATATCTTACTGCTTGACCATTCACAACTCTTGCTCAATGCTTCAGTGGGGGAACTGACCGATAGATACACTTTCGGCTATCGCCGACAGAGCGAGATGGACGATACAGTGATTTACGCAGAACCGGCATTGCAAGGCAATGCTGTGATGTGTCACCGTCAAACAGGCGATAAAGATACGCTCTTGAACTTGGAATTACTGTTCAATGCAATGGTGAATCAAGCAAATTTTACCAATCTGGAAAACCAAGAACACAATTAAATGGAGGAAATATGATGGAAACATTTAACATACGTAGATTTGGGAAACTATTGAAGTGGCGCATATACACTGGCTGCTTACGCTATTGACCGGGACTCTTAGGCGCAGTATTGGGTGCCGCATTCTTATATATGATAATCCCACTCCTTCATATAGAAGATATGCAAATGTCTGTGACCAAGTTTTTAGGAGGTATTGTGGCTACGTTTTTGGGAATAGTATTCGTTATTTCTGGCATGGGAATCATGCAGGGGATGTGTAAGCCACATGAGTTGGTATCAGAGTTGATGTTACCTGCTTCTTTTCTAGAGAAGTTTTTGTCGCGTTACCTCTTTGGATTGTTGTCTTTCTTTGCACTATTTTTAGGTGTTTGGATGTGTACAGAATTATTCTACTATATATTGCACTTGATAGTCTCTATTGATTCGTATAGCATGATAACTCCTTATGTTTGGCGTGATATATGTGAGAATCAAGACTTCTTTACTTGTCGAGATTTATGGATTCATACCGTCTTTTTGGTGACGATGGTAGTGTTCCGCAGGGTGGGACCATTGGTGACTGTTGTCGTATGTGGAATGGTCTTGGGTGGTATGGAATATTATCTTACCTATCAAACAAAAGAAGCCGTGAATTCTCACGGCTTCTTTTGTTTATATATATGTATTTATACCAATACCGGAACGACGAATTTAGCCAAACAATAGCCTCCACCAATGAGCCAAAGATAAAGAATGGCTGCTAATACGAAGGGTTTAAAACCGGCTTTCTTAAACTTCTCGATGCTCGTTTCGGCACCAAGTGCGGTCATGGCCATGGTCAGAAGGAACGTATCAAAAGTGTTGATAAAGTTCACTAGAGATTCGGGCAAGAGGTCGAAAGAGTTGAACCCGATAACGGCTAAAAATAGAATGGCAAACCAAGGAATGGTGATTTTGCCGCGCTCATTATCGCTTGCATTTTGTCTGGTAGCACGTGCTACGCTGTAACTAATGACTAATAGTACCGGTACAAGCATCATGACACGGATCATTTTGACGATGATGGCTACGTCGGAAACTTCTTTACCCATGGCATTGCCGGCACCAACGACGTGTGCAACTTCGTGAATGGAAGAACCGGCAAAAATACCCATGGCCTCAGGAGATAACTCAAATATGCCGCTACGATACAATATAGGATAGAGGAACATGGAGAGTGTGCCGAAGATAACGACCGTGGCAACGGCCACAGCCGTCTTATATGGTTTGATTTTAATGGCCGACTCGGCACCTAATACAGCCGCGGCTCCACAGATACCACTGCCAACCGATGTGAGCAAAGCGATGCCTCGGTCCATGTGGAGCAGTCGTCCGATGAGTATACCACCGCATACCGTGACCGTCACCATGATGGCATCGATGGCGATGGCAGGTAATCCTACGGCTGTAACATCCTGAAAAGTGAGTCGGAAACCGTAAAGGATGATACCGATACGGAGGATTCGTTTAGAACAGAAAGCGATACCGGGAACCCATGTTTCGGGCAGATTATTGCGGAGACTGTTGGCATAGAGCATACCTAAAATGATACCGACAATCATCGGACTGAATGAAATCTGCTTGACGAATGACATGTCGCCGATGTAGAATGCGGCGCAAGCGAAGAGTGTTATCAGTAGCACTCCGTGGAGCATACTGCTCCTTGATGATGATAATTGCATAAAAAGAGGCCGCTCCTTATCTCTTGATATGAAAGAAAGAGGGTAGAGCGGAGTTATTGATTGGTGTTATATTATTAATAATCGTTACTCTCGTATCTTGAGTAGAGAGATGGGGGTAAACGTTTACCCAAGTATTTGCTTGGCGTGTTCCTTTACCTTGATTTCTTTGGGAGTGAAGATACGTTCTACGATTCCCTCTTCGTTGATGATAAAGGTGGTACGGAATGTACCAAAATATTTACGACCATACATGCTCTTCTCACCCCATACGCCGAAAGCTTCATTCAATGTCTTCTCGGTATCTGCGATGAGTGGGAAGGGCAACTCATTTTTATCGATGAATTTCTGGTGCGACTTCTCATCCTGAACGCTTACACCTACGACTGCATAGCCGGCTTTGCGAAGTTCGGAGTAATTGTCGCGTAGATTGCAAGCCTCTGTAGTGCAACCCGATGTACTATCCTTTGGATAGAAATATAATACCAGCTTTTGTCCTTTGAAGTCGCTCAATTTAATCTCGTTACCTTTTTCGTCGCGTCCCAATACTTCGGGTGCCTTATTTCCTACTTCCATAGTTAAAAGTGTTTAGTTGTTGTTTATTGGCGGAAATATGGTGCACACGAGCGCAATGAAAGTCTTCTTTCAAATTGTCGAGTGCAGTATTTCAGCTACAAAGGTAATGAAAATAAGGGATAAAGGGTATATAGTTAGCGTTAAACTCGTATATTATCGACAAAATTAATGTGAAATAATTGTTTTGTATCCTCGTTCTTTTATATCTTTATTCTACATCAAACCACAACTCGGATTTACGCTTTGGAATTTCTTGTAAGGTAAAAAACTTTAGTAAGATTTCACCTCAGTGAAAAGTAACACACTTTTGTACTGACTTTTACAAATTAAGTCGTAAAGTTCTCGTATTAATATCATATCATGTTCCATAAATTCCTATTCTTTGAATGGTCTATAATACATTCGTTTTATACCACACAGCAGCCTGAGCCATCACGTCCTTCAGATCCTCTATTATCTGCTCATAGTTACTCTGAGTGACATTGATGTGTCGCTCTGGATGTTGGCCGTCATGGTCGCCCGAAGCGAGGTGTATGATACAAAATGTGCGATCGGTGTCGTGAGTGGCTACCATGCCGCGCTCCTTGAGCTTTTCCACTACCTGGTTGAACTTATCAGGAGTGGTCGGTATCACCTGCAATACACTCCAGGGATAATCCTTTGCAGTGAGGAGTGTTTGCCCTTCCTGCTGACTGAGCAGGAAGGAATGTAATTTATTTGATGTTTTCATTATATTTTTGTTTTATCGTTGAACACCGTTTAGTGTTACTTTCCCTAATTCGTAATCCCATTCTATTGTCTGGTCGCACCAGTCGAAATTGAAAGTATATCCAATTTGACCATAAGAACAAAAGACTGGCATAACAGTGCATCTATCGCACCAGAAAGAGCCTCTTTGCATTATGCGAGTAGCATTCACCACACCGCGCTGTATTGCAAACAGAAGACGCTTAACGGCTGTTTCAGTTGGTACGTTGCGAAGGCTTTTGTCTATTTCATCGCTCAACTTTCCAAGAAACTTATCCACATCTTCACCATCTTCTACTAACTGACGTGCTGACAAGTTGCACACAGAAGGACGTTCTTTTTTAGCGTCGAGCCACATACCCACATACTCATCCACATCAAAGTCTTCATAATAATCGCTCAATGCTTCAGCAAATGTTTCGTTAGGGTTTTCTTTGTCGAACCAGAGTGAAACAATCTGGTCGCCATCGTGAAGGCTGTAAAATTCCAGCTCTACACAATATCTGCCACTCTCTTCATCAACAGAGCCGTAAGTGACATAATTCTTTTTAAGAGGAAAACAGGCGCATTAATCAGCCTGTTTCGTTGTCTTATATCTTTATTCTACATCAAACCACAACGATGCAGTTCTAGAACAAATGTCAGCGCCGTTGTCTTATATCTTTATTCTACATCAAACCACAACTGCCGGGGTGGTCGTTGTGAGGTTCTTGCGTTGTCTTATATCTTTATTCTACATCAAACCACAACATGGATGCAATAGAAGTCGTCCACATATCGTTGTCTTATATCTTTATTCTACATCAAACCACAACTCGACCGTCGAAAGATAATAGATAATAATGTTGTCTTATATCTTTATTCTACATCAAACCACAACAGAAGTAAGAGAGCTATACTCGAAACACTGTTGTCTTATATCTTTATTCTACATCAAACCACAACGCGTCGGTCGCATTCACTATGGTTTGCTGAGTTGTCTTATATCTTTATTCTACATCAAACCACAACAGTCGTTATGCACTATTTTTCACTTTAACGTTGTCTTATATCTTTATTCTACATCAAACCACAACAACAGATGTTGGCGCATTACGGTGTTAAGGTTGTCTTATATCTTTATTCTACATCAAACCACAACCTCGTTTGTAAGAATGAGGATTTACATAAGTTGTCTTATATCTTTATTCTACATCAAACCACAACCAAATCCACGTCCAAGTTCTTCCCTTGTTGTTGTCTTATATCTTTATTCTACATCAAACCACAACTCGGTCATAATCCAAGAGTAAACAAGTCCAGTTGTCTTATATCTTTATTCTACATCAAACCACAACAGAAGTAAGAGAGCTATACTCGAAACACTGTTGTCTTATATCTTTATTCTACATCAAACCACAACCCAAGGAGGTTTCTGTTGCTTTATTACAGGTTGTCTTATATCTTTATTCTACATCAAACCACAACGTCTCTGATAATAGTCATTTGGTCATTGTGTTGTCTTATATCTTTATTCTACATCAAACCACAACGGCGGGAATGTCCTTTGTGAGTGGCTTTGGTTGTCTTATATCTTTATTCTACATCAAACCACAACCATTTGCGCTCCGTTACATACTGCTCTGCGTTGTCTTATATCTTTATTCTACATCAAACCACAACTGTACTTTCTAGTTGTATTATCGTTATATGTTGTCTTATATCTTTATTCTACATCAAACCACAACTTATCGTTACACTTATGTCTCCACCACTCGTTGTCTTATATCTTTATTCTACATCAAACCACAACAGTGAACCATACTTAATGCTATCTAATCGGTTGTCTTATATCTTTATTCTACATCAAACCACAACTATGAATATATTCAGTTCGATGTAAACGAGTTGTCTTATATCTTTATTCTACATCAAACCACAACATATATGTCTTATATCCTTATAAATCAATGAGATATGATAGGATTAGAGTATATGAAGTGGTCGTCTCTTATGTAGATAAGAGCAAAAATACTAAAAAAATTCCAATTGCATAGGAGCTTTCTCTGTTTTTGTTTTAATTTCTCCCCAAATATTGATAATTCTGGCATATTGTCTATCCGTGATAGTCAAAATACTAACATGACCTTGTGTTGGCGTGAATGTTTTTACACGTTTGGTGCGCCCATAATAGGGGCTTGATAATTATCACTTTGGCAAGTGATTAGGTTAGTATTCCAATTTATAAACCTATCCCATACCGACTTATCCGAATGGGAAACCAAACGGGGAGTGAAGCATGTCGGTAACGCGATAAGTCAGTTAATTGCTAAACTGCGACTGAATTGCTATGGGAAAAGACAGACACAAGGATGAAGCCTGATTGGTTGAACAATAGTCCTATGACTAATGTAGAGGTGGCAACGGAAAGCAGTTACATACGTTGCCTCGCAGTACCCACGCTTATTGAACGGAGTGATGGGCAAGGAATTTACTGCGACATATCCGTCAGAGAACGGAAAAGGATGTACGTTGCATCCGACAGTCTGTCAAGCCAAGTTATCAAGACCACTAAATGGGGATTGCCTACACGGAGATGCCGAAAGGCTATGAGCATAGGCTCTGAAAACTCCGCATGGCAACGGAGTTCCCGTAGTAGTCTGAGCGTGGGAAAGCCACGTACATGGCAAAGGGGAACAGCTCGGTAATTTTAATATG
>NZ_JRPT01000088.1:0-9114 GCF_000762865.1 Prevotella sp. S7 MS 2
CTTTTTGTTTTCTTATCTCGCTGCAGGGGCTTTTCAGCAATGCTGCAACGGCCTTTCAACATTGCTGCATGGGCTAGGCAGCATCTCTGCCACGGCTATGCAGTAAATCCTGTTCGCTTATTTTATCTATCAATCAAGAGCTTATTGATTATTTTTATTATCTTTGCACTATCCGTAAAAACTATCTATAAAAGCAATTTACTATATGCACAAACGTTTAATTTTAACTACTATGATGGCTTCAGTGTGTTTACTAGCCTCGGCAAACGGCCATGCCCGTACGCGCGGAATAGGACTCTATCCGGGAAGAGCGTGCGAAAACTTTGCCCCGACAATGGTCGTAGACAACACTTATCGCAATGTAGCCTTGCACAGAGCAGCTATCGCCTCGTCGTCGATAGACTATAATTTGACGGCACAGTTGGCCACCGACGGCATCGCCTCGGTCACAAAACCGACCACACTCACGGTTTCCACACCCGACGGCACGCTCGATCTGCGCAACAAGGAACGTGTGCTCGACCAGAATATCCACACATCCAACTTTCTCAAAGGCGAAGACACCTACATCCAAATGCATTGGGAGGGTATGCAACCGCAAGCTGATTCCATCGCTTTCAATGCCAAAATAGCTTATTATCCCGATAAGGCGACGAAGGGATACAGCATTGAAATTCTAGGTTCGGACAATGGAACGAAGTGGGAACGCATCTATCTCGATGCCTCCAAGAATCTGCCCGGCATCGCTACACGGCAGATGGTAAGCTCCGATCCCAACAAGCAGACCGATGTAGTACGTCTACCCTTGCGTGCTTTATTGAAGCGTATGCCCATCGGTAGTTTCCATCAAAAATATCTCCGCATACACTTCCGTATGGCAGGCTGTGCTTACTGGGAAGTGAGCAGCATGGACTTTAAGCGAGCAGACCGCATTGTCGAGGTAACACCAGCATGGAATTTCACCAGCGCATGGGTGGCCGACGGCTCACAAGAACAATGGTTGAAAGTGGATTTAGGTACGAAAGTAACCTTTGACCGTGTGCGTCTGCACTGGATAGAAGCACCCCAGCAGGGCAAAATACAGACTTCTCAAGACGGTCATACATGGGCCGATGCAGCTCAACTGATGCCTACGAAGAAAGCCATACAAGATATTTCGTGCAACGGCAATGCCCGCTACGTACGCCTACTGCTACAGAAGCCCGGCTCAACACGTCGTTATGCACTGGCCGAAATAGAGGTGATGGGACGTGGCGGCCTCACGCCCAAGCCGGCCAAAGTACGTGGTATGGAAGACGGTCGCTATTGGCTCGACGGTGGAAATTGGCAACTTTGTCGTGCCGGAGATACCCAATGGATACCGGCTACTGTACCGGGCACGGTGCTCACAAGCTATGCTAATATCGGCGCTTTGCCCCCGACCAACTTCGACAATAACCTCCGCCAGGTATCGGAATCATTCTTCAACTCCGATTTCAACTACCGAAACACTTTCACCGTACCTACAGAATACAAGGGCAAACAAGTATGGTTGAACTTCGATGGTATCAACTGGAAAGCCGAAATCAGCCTCAACGGCATCCTCATCGGTAAGATAGACGGCGCCTTCAAACGTGGCAAATTCAACGTAACGAAATATCTCCGAGCAGACGAGAACACCTTGGAAGTAAAGGTAATCCACAACGCCCACCCCGGCATTGTGAAGATAAAGAACGAGGAAAGTACCGACTTGAACGGCGGAGCATTGGGTGCCGACAACCCAACATTCCATGCTAGCATCGGTTGGGACTGGATAACATCGACGCCGGGACGAGAAGTTGGTATTTGGAACGACGTCTTCTTGACTGCTAACGACGGTGTAAGCGTAGCCGACCCAATGGTGACTACAGAACTTAACACGCCTGACACGCTGGCCACAATGACGCCTACCGTGCGCGTAGCCAATAGTTTGAACCGTGCTGTAGATGCTACTATACATGGATGGATTGGTGAAATCAAGTTCAAAAAGCGGGTACATCTCAACGCCAATACCACACAAGACATCAGCTTCTTACCCACCGAATACCCACAACTACGCAACCGCAAGATGCGGCTTTGGTGGCCTAACGGCATGGGCGAGCCCTATCTGTACGACGCAGGATATACCGTAGAGATGGATGGAACGTCTGATTCAATCCGTTACAAAGCCGGTATTCGCCAAGTATCGTATCAAACCATGGATACAGCCTTGCAAATATTCTTCAACGGACACAGGCTCGATCCGAAGGGAGGAAACTGGGGTTTCTCTGAAACCAACCTCAACTACCGTGGCCGCGAATACGATGCTGCCGTGCGATACCATCGCGATATGAACTTCACGATGATTCGTAATTGGGTCGGACAAATTGGCGACGAAGAATTTTATGAGTCTTGTGACAAGTATGGTATCGTGGTTTGGCAAGACTTTTGGCTTGCTAATCCATGGGACGGCCCCGACCCTTATCAGGAGAATATGTTCATGGACAATGCCAACGACTATATTTATCGCATTCGCCAACATGCCTCTATCGGCATCTACGTGGGACGAAACGAAGGCTATCCGCCTGCTACGCTCGACCAAGCACTGCGCAAGAGTATTGCCAAAGAGCATCCGCAACTAGGCTATATTTCCAGTTCAGCCGACGACGGAGTGAGTGGTCACGGTCCTTACTGGGCAGTTCCGGCCGACTGGTACTTCGCTCATACGGGCGAGAAACTACACTCTGAGCGTGGACTTCCCAATATCGTGAGCTACGAAAGTCTTAAGCGCATGCTCGCACCCGAACATCTTTGGCCGCAATCCATTGCTTGGGCACAGCACGACTTCACCCAAAAGGGTGCGCAACGTGGTGCCAGCTTCAACGAGATATTAGCTACCCGATTCGGTCAACCACAGAGTGCCAAGACCTTCACGGAGCAAGCTCAATGGATTAACTACGACCTACATCGCGCCATGTATGAGGCAGCTCAGCAAACAAGACAGGGCATGTTGATGTGGATGAGTCATCCTTGTTGGCCGTCAATGGTATGGCAAACCTATGACTACTACCTTGAACCGACAGCTGCTTACTTCGGTATTAAGAAGGCTTGTGAACCACTTCACGTGCAACTCAACGCCCATACCAAGAATATCGAGGTGGTAAACACCACCTTGCAAGCACATCAAGTGGAGATAGTAGAAGAACAATTCGACATCAGGGGCAACAAGATTAGCACACGTAACCATCGTGCCGACGTGGCAGAAGACCAAACCGTGCGCGTGGCGGAGTTGCTATCGGCCGATTTACCCATCCGACTGGTACGCCTGACACTGAAAGAAAACGGTCGGAAAGTGACCGAAAACTTCTACATCGAGGCTCGCTCGGAAGCCGACTATCAGGCACTGAAAGCATTGCCTGAAGCCAAATTACAATTCAGTCAGCACTTTGAACAGCAGGGAGATGAAATGGTGGGCCACATGACAGCAAAGAACCTGTCGGACGTTCCGGCCTACTATGTACGCTTAAATCTGAAAGGTAATGACGGCGAACAGATTCTCCCCGTGCTCTACGAAGACAATTACTTCACATTGTTGCCGGGCGAAGAGAAGACCGTTAAAGTGAGTTTCCGTGTAGAAGACAGCCATTAAAAAGCGCTTTTACACCTATATATAATAGTAAACAAACACAAAAAGTGGAGCTATGCTGATTGCATAGTTCCACTTTCTCTATATAAACATCTTACTTCTGCGTATAGCTTGCCTTCACAAACGGGCTGCGACGCAGATAATTAGCGCATCGTTTCACACCTTCCATGATGTCTATCGTACCATCGGTACCTTCCATCTCGACTACATAACCGTGCAATCCGGCTTCCTTGACATGCTTGAAGATAGCGTCGAAACCTACCATACCGCTCTTACCAAGCTCATACATGTCTTTAATATGCAACAGTCTGAAACGACCGGGATACTTCTTGAACCATTCCACAGGACTCTGTTGAGCCATCACAGCCCAATAAACATCCATCTGAAAGAAGACATATTCGGGGTTGGTATGGCTTACGAAATAGTTATACCACGCCTCATCACCCACCTTTTGAAACTCGTGTGAATGGCTATGATAGCCATAGAGAAGTCCCGACTCGCGGCACAATTTACCCACAGCATTGTGATAATCGCATAGGGTTTGTGCCTCTTCAAGCGTCTTAGGAACGTCACCCCATGGTGTAACAATATAAGTCATGCCGGCCGCTTTGTGCGCTTTGATAGCCTCTTTCCACCATTTCATGGCCGCAGTGAAGTCGTGATTCTTCACTTCTTCATCGGTCAAGACGCGCGTAGCATGTGAGGACAGTGGCATGAGGCCGGCTACCTGTACGTCGCTTTTAAACTGTTCAGGTGACACACCATAGAATTTTCCATCGCGATAGCTGGCAGCTTCTACTGCCGTATAGCCCATCTGTCGGAGCCGTTGAAAGACTTCCACATGATTCTTGGCATACTTTTCGGCATCGCCTATCAAGTCGCGAACGGAGTAAAGCTGCAATGCCATCTCCTTATTCGGCATGAGCCGATGTTGCCGATGGGCTCGGCGCTGTCCGTAAACAACGCCGGATCCAACCAACAACAGCGCCATACATGAACATAAAAACTTATTGTTCATAGGCCGCAGAGTTTATTTGAGTTCTTTGATACGAACATTGCGATACCATACATCATTACCATGGTCTTGGAAACCGATGTAACCTTCGTGGTTATCGCCACCCATATTGTTGAGCAATGGGAATGCAACAGGGAACTCTCCACCTTCTTTGAACTTGCTATTCTGCAACATTTCGGTCCATTTCGGAGTCCACAAGTGGTATTCCACAACGTTCTTTCCGTTCTGGGCGTGAACCACTGTACCCTGATATACCATAATCTTAGCCGTGTTCCATTGACCGTATGGCTTGGCATTCTGTGGCTTTGCCGGAATCATATCGTACAAAGAGGCAGCCTGACGATTGCCATCTACACCCAACTGAGCATCGGGATGATTGGCATTGTCGAGTATCTGATACTCAGAAGCCGACTGCCAAATGGGAATATAGACATCTTTTCCGTTTTCATTGACGGTGACTTCTTGAGCCAAATAGAACACACCGGAGTTGCCGCCCTTGGAGATTTTGTACTCAAACTGCAATTCAAAGTCCTTAAATTTATGCGCAAAGATGATGTCGCCACCGTCTTCTGCCTGTGCTTCTCCATTGCCTGAACCCTTCAAGTGCATAGCACCGTCTTCTACATTCCAGTTCTTGGGTGTCGCGTCCATGCCATAACCGCGCCATCCGGTCAGCGTTTTACCATCGAACAAGGTGATAAATCCATCCTTATCTTGAGTATATTTACTAATATCAATAATGGTTCTATCGGCTATCTTATAGTCTTTGCCAGCCTCAAGCGTCTTAGTAGAATCGTCATTTGCCCCAGTACATGCCGCACAAGAGCACTTACAATTCGTACAACCACACTTACAAGTCTTGTTACCACACGATGCCAACAGCGTAGCAGCGATGGCAGTTGCTAATAATATATGTTTCATAATTCTTTCAGATTAAGTTTTTTAGTTGATTGATACATAAGATTGTCGTTATATTCGCCATACTTAGCCTTTACAATATAGGCATTTCGGGCAACTTCCAACCACTGCGATAGACCGGTCGAATGAGTCGTGCAGCCAGTTCATTAGCGTCTACCGGCTCACTATAAGTACGATCGAAGGTTGGATGACCGTCGTGAATCTGGAACTTATCTTCGATGATTGAACGAATCTTGGTGCCTGTCGGGATGTTCGTAAACCTCATATTCTTACCATCCCACTTCAACCATTGACCCAATTCTTGCAATCTTACGGCAGCAACACCCATCACTATCATCTCGTTCAGAGGCCCTGACTCGCTGAAATCGGAAGCACTCGGCACACGATTGGCAGCACTTTCCTTACATGCACGAATCCAATCTTGCTGGTGATTGTCATCCTTTACAACGCGCAGACGCTCAGGAACAACCGGCTTTCTACCCGATAAGAGATAAGGATCATGCCCATAACACGGCACCACCATTGTATCTTTCGTGCCGTAGAAGATACAGCAACCATTCACATCCATCTTCTTTCCGAGTGGATGTCCTTCCGGATAATCGGGCAAAAGCCCACCATCGTACCACGTCAATGTACATGCCGGCAGCCCCAAACGAGGCATATTCTCGCGTGCATCAAACTTATAAGTAATCTTTTGTGCCGTCGGACAAGCATCGGTCATAAGCATTGTAGAACTTCCAATGACCTCGCAGGGATAACCTAAGTTCAACCCTTTGAACGCCACTTGCAGTATATGGTTGGCCATATCGCCTAATGCACCGGAACCAAAATCCCACCATCCGCGGAAGTTCCAAGGTGTATAAGATGAATGATAGTCACGATATGGAGCCGGACCAATAAAGGCGTCCCAGTTCAAAGTATCCGGAATGGACATCTTCTCTTTGGGTGCGGCCATGCCTTGTGGCCAAATGGGACGGTCAGTGAAAGCTTCAATGCGTGTTACCTCGCCTATCTCTCCATTCCACAACCAGTTGATGGCCTGTCGAGCACCTGCCGATGACGCCCCTTGATTACCCATCTGAGTAGCCACCTTGTATTTCTTTGCCAAATTGGTAAGCAGTCGTGACTCGTAAGCATAGAGCGTCAAAGGCTTCTCAACATACACATGTTTGCCCGCAGCAATAGCTTCTGCCGCGATGATAGCGTGCGTATGGTCGGCCGTAGCCACCATAACGGCATCGGCACTCTTGAGCATCTCGCTGTACATCTTGCGATAATCGTTGTAGCGTTTAGCCTTCGGATACTTGTCGAAAACGTGTCCGGCGTACTTCCAGTCAACGTCACAAAGACCAATAATGTTCTCTGTTTCCATGGCTTGGAGGTCGGCTGCACCTCTTCCACCGACGCCTACGCCCAGAATATTGAGTTTATCACTGGGCGAAACATGTCCATGTGTCTTGCCCAATACCGTGTTTGGAACGATGCTCGGAGCGATAATCATTCCTGCAAGTGCTGCACTTCCTTTCTTAATGAAGTTGCGTCTTGAGATGTTTGTCATAACTGTTAGAATTAAACTGTGAATGTTTTATGTTTAGATTAGTATCTATCAACGAGACGATAAGCCCTATTTACGGGGCAGAAGACCATATCCATCGGTCATATTTCGGCGACGTTCTCTGATTTCTTCCAATATACCTAGGTCGCCTTTCACTGGTAAATCATGCTCCAGACTGTCATTGAAAAACGCCCATGAATACTCCGAAGCGATAGCAGCATCGGCAAATGAAGGCAATCGAGAATCACGTTTGCCAGTCAAGATTGACTCCGCCATTAACTCGATAAGTACATCTATGTTTTTCCCACCAAAATCTTTTTCCTCTTCAATGGTCTGCGTGACTCCTCGCAACTCCACCTTTGCCGTGTGGAAATCGTGCGTCATGCGTGCCACTCCTTTCGTGCCAATCACATCGATGTACGAGTTGTGGGTCTGGTCTTTTGACAATTGTCCGTAGACAAAGCCCTGAGTAATATCGAACACCACCCCGTTTTCAAACGTTCCGTGGCACTGTAGCCACCAAGGGTCGCGATAATTCCACATCCTGACGCCTTGCGCGTGCCACGTTTTGTACTCGCTGGCGGCATACCAACGCGCCAAATCCACATAATGCATGCCACAATCATGGAAGCTAGGTCCCTCGGATGAATGGCCTTCGCCCGGTGCCAAGCCCGGCGTCATGTGACAAATGCGCAGGATAGCCAAGTCGCCAATCTCTCCGGAATCAACAAATTGCTTGATCGTATGGTGGTACCAAGCATTGCGAAGATACAGATTGACCGTACAGAAAAGGTCGCTTTGGCTAGCCAATTGCACCACTTCGCGCTCATGTTCTATTGTGTCGGCAATGGGTTTTTCTGCTATCACGTGCTTACCTGCCCGAAGTGACTGTTCTATACGGGCTTTACGATCGCTCGCTACAGCACTCAAGACCACCAAACGTACGGCAGTATCGGCAAATATTTCGTCTGAATCGGCCACGATTTTGGATTCAGGAGAAAGTCGACGAGCCTCGTCCCGGCATACAGGACTGACGTCGCAGATGTAGCAGACTTCGTATTTCGGGTTCTTTTGGAACTCTTGTAAATAGAAGCGTCCCATCCTTCCAAATCCTATAATTGCAACTTGTATCTTCATGTCTATTATCTTTTCCTGTTTTTAATTTATTCTATTATGTTTTTTGTTTCATTGATAAGCTGAATACCATAAGCCACTTTATCGGCTATAGGAGTCACCTTGCTAAATCCTTTCTGCCGTTCTACGAAGTTCTTCTCCCATGCCGGGATGTCGAATTTCGCACCTGTCTTCTGTTGTTCAAAATAGTGTTGCCATCTCGGCAGATAGTAATCACGTATCAAGCCCGACCATATACGAGCAGAATAGTCGTCGACTGGTGGCTTCTATAATCAGTTTATTATGATTCACTTGCTGCTTGAAGGTTTTCAATTCTCCCGTTTTACGCTCCAAAAGTTTCAAACGAACACGGTCATCGTGAGAGAAACGTTGAATCACCTGTGCCGCAGCAGCC
This sequence comes from Prevotella sp. S7 MS 2, assembly GCF_000762865.1. Lineage (NCBI taxonomy): Bacteria > Pseudomonadati > Bacteroidota > Bacteroidia > Bacteroidales > Prevotellaceae > Prevotella > Prevotella sp. S7 MS 2. The sequence goes on from NZ_JRPT01000088.1 coordinate 8,660, forward strand.
ACCTTTTCTTTTGAAGATACAGCCCGTTGTGCCCATGCCGAAACCGGCATATACAAGATAAAGAGCACTATATATATAGTACGCGTACGCACAAAGGATAGGCTATTTTTCATTATTCATGGGTTAGAAGGTTCTAATTAAGATTTGTTTTTACAAAGGTATGTATTTTATAGTAATCTAAAGGTCAATGGATGATAAAAATATTTCATAATTTTTGTCAAAGAGTTCAGCATCCAACGTACAAGAAGTAGCCATAAACAAACATTCCCCCTCAATGCTATTGCACTTCTTATAACCACTTACCAACAAGAAATACACTCACTTCTCACTCCTAACTAGCCTACTTGTCAACTAGAAATAAGCTCCCTCTTCTTGGGAAAGAAGAACTTATAAAATCAAGAATTTATCAACTCAGTTTACTGCCTCGGCTTAGCAACCATGCTGTCTCGGCTTTT
>NZ_JRPT01000089.1:0-8430 GCF_000762865.1 Prevotella sp. S7 MS 2
CTTCGCATGTACTTTACTTATTTTATAGAGACAACGAAGAGTATGTCAATTTTAATTAGTACCTTTGCACTTCGAAAATTGCCCATAAGGGATTTTATTAAGACAGACAATGAACAATAAGAAACAAAACGCATCTATTCAGATGATAGCTGACTACGATGGAGATATTAGCAAACTATTCGAAACCGATGTTACTGGGCAAATTCCCATTCTAGCCACGCGCAATCTTGTACTCTTCCCCGGTGTTGTTACCCCTATTTTAATTGGTCGTGAAACGAGTCTACAACTCATAAATAGACTCAAAAAGAATCCCGATCAATTCTTTGGAGTATTCAGTCAGCAAGACCCGGACATTGACGAGCCATCAAAAGACGACTTATACGAGTATGGTGTATTTGCAAAATTACTACGCGTCTTAGAGATGCCGGGGCCGGGCAATAATCTTACTGCACTCGTACAGGGCTTTGGACGTTGTCAGTTACAAGCCGTAACCAAAAAGAAACCATACTATGCCGGCACCGTCATTCCTATGCCCGAACAACTTCCAGCAGACAATGACAAGGAGTTTAAGGCTGCCGTAGAAGACTTTAAAAAGAGCACAATAGAATACATTCAACTGAATGACGACATCGCAGATGAAACCCAATATGCGCTAAGTAACATTCAGAATGATACTATCGTAGTGGATTTCATTTGTTCCAATATGCCATTTGCAGTCTCTGACAAGATCAAAATGCTAGAGGCAAATAGCCTGATAGATCGCATATATATTGCATTGAAAGTATTGAATAGAGAAATTCAACTTCTTCAACTGAAGCAAAACATCCGTAGCAAAACTCGTGAAGACCTAGACGAACAGCAGAAAGAATACTTCCTCCAACAGCAAATCAAAAATATCAAAGAAGAACTAGGCAATGGTGATGGTTCTCCTGAGCGACATGAACTCGAAGAAAAGGCGAAGTCAAAGAAGTGGCCTGAAGAAGTAGCCGAGGTCTTCTATAAGGAATTGGACAAGTTGGATATGTACAATCCCCAAAGTCCAGAATACAGCGTTCAGGTGAATTACCTGCAAAATATGGTCAATTTGCCATGGGGAGAATATACAGAAGACGACCTTAGATTGACTCGTGCAGAGCGTATTTTGAACCATGACCACTATGGAATGGAAAAGGTTAAGGAGCGTATTCTCGAATACATATCCGTCTTACAACTACGTGGTGACTTGAAATCTCCAATCATTTGCCTTTATGGTCCTCCCGGAGTGGGCAAGACAAGTCTTGGTAAAAGCATCGCATCTGCCCTTAATCGCAAATATGTTAGAATGTCATTAGGTGGCTTACACGATGAAAGTGAGATTAGAGGACATCGTCGTACCTATGTCGGAGCAATGCCCGGACGCATCATCAAGAGTATTCAAAAGGCCGGTTCTAGCAATCCTGTCTTCATTCTTGATGAGATTGACAAAGTCACTCAAAACACTATCAATGGCGATCCGTCATCAGCTTTGCTCGAAGTTTTGGACCCAGAACAAAACAATGCATTCCATGACAACTATCTAGATGTTGACTATGACCTGTCTAAAGTTATGTTCATAGCCACTGCCAACGACTTAAATACGATTCCACGCCCACTACTCGACCGCATGGAAATCATAGAAGTGAGTGGTTATATCACAGAGGAAAAGATAGAAATAGCAAAGAGACACCTCATTCCAAAGGAACTAGAGAATACAGGATTGATAAACTATCACACTGCAATCAAGTTCAACAAACCGTCTTTGGAGACCATTATTGAACAGTACACACGTGAAAGTGGAGTACGCCAACTAGAGAAGCAAATCAACAAAGCCTTAAGAAAAATGGCTTATGAGAAAGCTGTTCATGGCAGTATTATCTCCCCAAATATCACTCCAACAATAGCTAAAGACCTGTTAGGAAATCCTCCTTTCTATCGCGATATATACCAAGGTAACGATTATGCCGGAGTTGTTACGGGATTGGCATGGACTAGTGTAGGAGGCGAAATACTCTTCATCGAGACCTCATTGAGCAAAGGTAAGGCCGGAAAACTTACATTGACAGGAAACCTTGGCGATGTAATGAAAGAGAGTGCTGTCATTGCTTTGGAGTACGTAAAGGCTCATGTGGACATTCTCGGAGTAGATTACAGAATCTTTGACCAGTGGAATATTCACATCCATGTACCGGAAGGAGCCACGCCAAAAGACGGTCCTTCAGCCGGAATTACCATTGCTACATCTATTGCTTCAGCTCTCACCCAGCGTAAGGTCAGAGAAAATGCAGCCATGACTGGCGAGATTACCCTCCGTGGAAAGGTTCTTCCTGTTGGTGGTATCAAAGAAAAAATCCTTGCAGCTAAGCGTGCCGGCATCACAGACATCGTCATGTGCAAAGACAATCGAAAGGATATAGAAGAGATACCGGAGAAGTATAGAACAGGAGTAGAGTTCCACTATGTGGAGAATGTACAAGATGTATGGGATTTTGCATTGACAGATGAGATGGTTAAGAACCCAATAGACCTGACTGTCAAAGACATAGAAACAACGATAGACAAGTAAGATGAAGTTTGAACTACAACACACCGACAACGCCAGCAACGCAAGAACCGGACTTATCACAACTGCACATGGGCAAATAAAGACTCCTATCTTTATGCCCGTGGGTACTTGTGGCTCTGTCAAGGGAGTACATTTCTCCGAATTAATAGAGCAAGTTCAAGCTCAAATCATATTAGGTAACACCTATCATCTCTACCTACGACCGGGCTTAGAGATTCTTAAAGCAGCCGGCGGATTGCATGGTTTCAACGGTTGGCAACGCCCTATCCTCACCGATTCCGGTGGCTTTCAAGTATTTTCATTGACCGGAATACGCAAGCTAACAGAAGAAGGCTGCGAGTTTCGCTCACACATTGACGGCTCGAAACATATCTTCACGCCTGAGAGTGTCATGGATACCGAGCGTATTATTGGTGCAGACATCATGATGGCTTTCGATGAATGTCCACCCGGGCAAAGCGATTATTCCTACGCAAAAAAGAGTCTTGAAATGACACAACGATGGCTTGACCGTTGTATCAAACGCTTCAATGAGACCCAACCTATATATGGTTATGAACAAGCTCTGTTCCCTATCGTTCAAGGATGCACCTTCAGGGACTTACGAAGTGAAGCTGCTAAATATGTAGCTGATAAAGGTGCTGATGGCAATGCTATTGGTGGACTGGCCGTTGGTGAACCTACCGAAGTCATGTATGAGATGATAGAAGTGGTCAATGAGATTCTTCCAACCGACAAGCCACGCTACCTAATGGGAGTTGGAACCCCACAAAACATCCTCGAAGCCATAGAACGTGGAGTAGATATGTTCGACTGTGTCATGCCGACACGCAATGGGCGCAATGCCATGTTGTTCACTTACGAAGGCACTATCAATATCCGTAATAAGAAATGGGAAATGGATTTCTCCCCTATCGATGCCAGCGGATGCGAGGTAGATAAGATATATACCAAGGCATATCTTCACCATTTGTTTAAAGCTCAGGAATTGTTGGCCATGCAAATAGCTAGCATCCACAATCTAGCATTCTATCTTCGACTGGTAACCGATGCTAGATTCCACATAGAAAAAGGCGACTTTGTGGCTTGGAAGAACTCTATCATCGACCAACTAGGTCGCCGTGTATAAAGACAGAGTATCTATGGAATATTATAAACTCAGAAAACATCACCAGCGTTATCGCGTAGCACGATGGCTCAGCAAGCATCCGACATGGTTCCATAGGATGCTTAAATGGTGTTATGCTCATACTTCGCGACAGAGACAAGCCCTCCGATGGCTTGCCCATCAGTTGCAATGGCTGAGTGTCTTGAATGTTTTCAAATATATCAAACGCTTGGATTGGTATATCATCAAGAAGTTTATTGGTACCTATATATATTCCATTCTGCTGATTATATCCATCTCCATCGTCTTCGACGTCAATGAGAATTTGGCCAAATTTGCGGAATACCATGCCCCCCTACGTGCTATTGTTTTCGATTATTATCTGAACTTTGTGCCCTACTTCGCCAATTTGTTCAGTCCGCTGTTCGTTTTCATAGCCGTCATCTTCTTTACATCCAAGTTAGCCGGAAACTCCGAGATTATCTCTATGCTGGCCGCAGGTATCTCTTTCAAGCGTCTCATGCGTCCATATATGATTTCCTGTGTACTCATTTCAGCGCTTTCTTTCTATCTTACGGCATATGTCATTCCGCACGGAACCGTCATCCGTCAGAATTTCGAGTCAATGTACAAGAACAAAAAGAAGAATACCTCTGCCGATAATGTACAACTCCAAGTGGACAAAGGTACGATAGCCTACATTCAACATTACGACAACAATGCTAAACGTGGCTACGGCTTCTCGCTTGATAAGTTTGAAAACAAAAAACTAGTCAGCCACATGACAGCCGTAGAAATACAATACGACACCATCTCGGAGTCCAAATACCACTGGACAGTGTCCAATTGGAAAATTAGACAACTCAAAGGATTGCGTGAGCACATCACAAGTGGTACAGAAAAAGATACGCTCATCCAAATGGAACCCACCGATCTCGTCTACTCCAAAGGTCAGCAAGAAACGTTTACCAGTCCGGAATTAAAGGAGTACATATCCAAGCAAATCAACCGTGGATCGGGCAATGTGGTTCAATATCAGGTAGAATATCACAAGCGTATTGCCTCTAGTTTCGCCTCCTTTATCCTCACCATCATCGGTCTTTCGCTCTCTTCCAAGAAACGCAAAGGCGGTATGGGTATGTATTTAGGTATCGGACTGGCATTAAGTTTTATTTATATCATGCTGCAAACTGTCTCTGCGACATTTGCTATTCAGGCTAACACGCCCCCCATCATTGCAGCATGGATACCCAATGTTATATTTGCTGTCGTGGCATATTTCTGCTATCGACATGCACCGAATTAAATTAGAATATGAATTTCGACGAATTAAAATTAAATGAGAATGTATTGGATGCCTTATACGATATGCATTTCGACACATGTACACCCGTACAAGAAAACTGTATACCGGAAATATTAAAGGGTAACGATGTGCTAGGCGTAGCACAAACGGGAACCGGAAAGACGGCAGCCTACTTATTACCAATCCTTAGTAAACTTGATGATGGCGGTTATCCTAGCGATGCCATCAACTGTATCATAATGAGCCCGACCCGCGAACTCGCCCAACAGATAGACCAAGCTATGCAAGGTTTCGGGTATTATCTGCAAAGTGTAAGTAGCGTTGCAGTCTATGGTGGCAACGATGGTAACAGATATGATCAGGAACTCAAGAGTCTGCGACTAGGTGCCGATGTCGTTATCGCTACACCGGGACGCCTCATCTCCCACATCAGTCTGGGCAATGTAGACCTTAGCAAAGTATCATTCTTTGTGCTTGATGAAGCCGATAGAATGCTGGATATGGGATTTTCTGAAGATATTATGACCATAGCCAAAGGCCTACCCAAAACATGTCAGACCATTATGTTCTCGGCTACGATGCCTACAAAGATAGAAGAACTGGCCAAAACGCTGCTGAAGAATCCTACAGAAATCAAATTGGCGGTCAGCAAGCCTGCCGAGAAAATCAAGCAAAGTGCCTACATCTGTCACGAAACACAGAAGCTTGGTATCATCAAGAGCATCTTCAAGAGTGGCGACTTGAAGCGTGTCATCATTTTCTGTGGCAGCAAGATGAAGGTAAAGCAAGTCAACGGTGCGCTACAAGATAAGCACATCAACTCAGGAGAGATGCATTCCGACCTAGACCAAGCAGAACGCGACGACATCATGTTCAAATTCAAGAGCGGTCAGCTGGACGTACTCGTGGCTACAGACATTGTCTCTCGCGGTATCGACATCGACGATATTGCCATGGTCATCAACTATGATGTGCCCCATGATGCAGAAGACTATGTTCACCGTATTGGACGTACGGCACGTGCCGACCGAGATGGCCAAGCTATTACATTGGTCAATGATATGGATATATCTTACTTCCAGCAGATTGAGAAATTCTTTGAAAAAGAGATCGTCAAGAACGAATTGCCAAAGGAATTAGGCAATGGGCCGGAATATAAAGCAGACTATCAAAATAGGCGTCAAGGCGATAAGGCGAAGAATAGGCGAAGAAAAGACCGTGAGGTTACGGCGCACAAGCGGAAACCAAGTCGCAAAACTAACGATACCACACCCAATGTAGAGCAGGCAGAAAAGCGTTCTCATCATCCTAAAAGGAATCGTAACCGTCGCGACAACAACAATCCTACCCCTCAATCAGCCCCAAAACAAGGGCAAGGCGATGCTGCTAGTCAAAGCAAAGAATACCGTTCCAAGAAAGATAGACCCAATAAAGCAAGGAGAAATGACAGTGGTTCCGAATTCAAAGAACATAAAAAGAATTATCGTCAAAACAAAAAGCAACGTCCACAAAAGAAGCAAGTTACTGCCCAACAACCAGTAAAACAAGAGGGCGGACTGAAGAAATTCTTTAAACGTATCTTTGGTATCAAGAAATAATAGATTAATTTATCAAGGCAGAAATCCATACTATTGGCTTCTGCCTTTTTCATTTTTAATTTACTGCAACGCCTTTCCAGCATCGCTGCAAAGTTTCGCCAACAATCTTGCAAAGCCCCAGCAGCAATTTTGCAAAGCCTCAGCAGCAATCCAAGTACTTCGATATGCCATTTCCATCATAACTATATCAAATTTCTATCACGCACATTTTAAATAAAGGTAACAGTCTTTATATGCAATTGGAAAAAACAGAAATGTATATATAACAAGGTATATATGTAAATTGATATACGTTTTTGAGCACAGAACTATCTTTTTTCTACTTTTTCATAAAATATTCTTTCTTTTTGTTTTTAATTTAATAGAAATGATTTATCTTTGCAATATCAATAGATAAGAGAATGTTTATGTAGGGCAATAAAAGCTCCATCATCATGCAGGATTCGTTTTACAATTAAATAAAAGACAAGAAGATGAAAGCAACAGAAGTATTAGAGACTCTAAAAAGGAGATTCCCGAATGAACCGGAGTACATTCAGGCTGTGCACGAAGTATTAGTAAGTATTGAGGATGAGTACAATAAACATCCTGAATACGAGAAAGCTAATCTGATAGAACGTCTTTGCATTCCAGATCGTTTGGTACAATTCCGCGTCACATGGGTAGACGATAAGGGCAACGTACAAACCAATATGGGATACCGTATTCAGCACAACAACGTAATTGGTCCGTACAAAGGTGGTCTTCGTTTCCATAAATCTGTAAACCTTTCTATTCTTAAATTCCTTGCTTTCGAGCAGACATTCAAAAACTCACTGACCACTCTTCCCATGGGTGGAGCCAAAGGTGGTTCTGATTTCTCGCCACGTGGCAAATCAAATGCCGAAGTAATGCGCTTCTGTCAAGCTTTTATGAGTGAACTGTACCGCCACATTGGCCCCGACGAAGACGTGCCTGCTGGCGACATTGGAGTTGGTGGACGCGAAGTAGGTTATATGTTTGGCATGTACAAGAAGCTCACCCATCAGTTCCAAGGCATCCTGACCGGTAAAGGTTTAGAATTCGGTGGCTCATTGATTCGCCCTGAAGCAACAGGATATGGAAATGTATACTTCTTGCAAAGCATGCTTGCTACACGCAATGAAAATTTAAAAAACAAAGTTGTATTGGTTTCCGGTTCCGGCAACGTAGCTCAATATACGGTGGAAAAATTGATTCAACTAGGTGCTAAGCCTGTTACACTCTCCGACTCAGATGGATATATTTATGATCCGGATGGAATCACAGCTGAGAAGTTAGCATATGTGATGGAACTGAAAAACGTTGAGCGTGGCCGCATCAAAGAGTACGCAGAGAAATATGGCTGTAAATATGTTGCAGGCGCAAAACCTTGGGCAGAGAAAGCCGACATCGCTACTCCATGCGCTACGCAAAACGAAATCAACGAGGAAGCTGCCAAAACTTTGGTTGCCAACGGAGTGATTGCAGTGAGCGAAGGAGCCAATATGCCCAGCACACCGGAGGCTATTCAGGTATTCCAAGATGCAAAAATTCTCTACTGTCCGGGTAAGGCATCTAACGCAGGAGGCGTAGCTGTATCAGGCCTTGAGATGTCTCAAAACTCTGAAAGAATCCATTGGACACGCGAAGAGGTTGATGCCAAACTCTTCAACATTATGAAAGACATTCATGAGAATTGTGTGAAGTATGGTACACAACCCGATGGTTACATCAATTATGTAAAGGGTGCAAACGTAGCAGGATTTATGAAAGTAGCGAAAGCTATGATGGCTCAAGGTATTGTATAAACGATATTGCGATTAAAATAAATGAGAAA
>NZ_JRPT01000090.1:0-8237 GCF_000762865.1 Prevotella sp. S7 MS 2
CTTTTATTTGTATTACCAAGAAAGAAAACTACTCTTCCTTGATCCTTAGCTCCCAAAAGGCGACAGCAGCCGCCGCTGCCACATTGAGAGAGTCCACATGATGCGACATGGGGATACGTACTACATAGTCGGTTTGGGCGATAGTCTCGCGCGAAAGTCCATCTCCTTCCGTCCCCATCACGATGGCTAGCTTATGTATATCGGTGAGTCTTGGATCGCCAAGGGGGATAGACTGATTGGTCAAAGCCATTGCAGCAGTGCGGAAGCCTAAATCGTTGAGACTGCTAACGGGTGATTCCAACCATGTCCAAGGCACGAGAAATACCGAGCCCATAGACACTCTCACGGCACGACGGTTCAACGGATCGCAAGAAGAAGTGGTGAGTAAGACACCATCAATGCCCAATGCTGCGGCCGAACGAAAGATAGCTCCAATGTTCGTCGTGTCTACAACGCCATCTATTACCACGATTCTACGCGCACCACGGCACACCTCTTCCACACTACAAGCATGCGGGCGACGCATGGCACAAAGCACTCCGCGCGTCAAAGTGTAGCCCGTCAGCTGGGCCAACAACTCGCGGTCGCCCGTATATACAGGTATATCGCCACAGCGTTCGATAATTTCTGCCGCATCACCCATGATGTGTCGACGCTCACAAAGCAGAGAAACAGGCTGGTATCCAGCATCCAATGCCACCTTAATAACCTTCGGACTTTCAGCTATAAATACCGCATTTTGCGGGTCTTTTCGACTCCGCAACTGCGCTTCAGTGAGCGTTGAGAACACCTCAACACCCGGTTCTGTCAGCGATTTTATTTCTATTATTGCCATCTTTTGAATTTATAGAACCACTTGTCTCATCTCGGCCAGTTTGTTCTCGTACGTATCTTGGTCTACCCTGCGACCACGAAGACTACGCACTTGTGGGAAATCTTGGAAATAGGCATCGGTAGATGTGTACCACCCATAGTTGCTAAAGTCGTGTATTCTACGTGCCACAGCATCCAGCCGTTGGGCATATTGAGGATTCACGACAGAGAGAACACGGTCACCGGAAGCCAGTTCCACAGCCAAGATGAGTCGCTCTTTCTCAACCATTCGGCGTGGAGCAACCTCCCGTCGACGACTTGTAATACGTATTTCCCACCCATACCGTCGATTCAAAGCATCCATCATGCTCTTAAAAACAACACCATGTGGTGCCGTATCTTTCAATCCGGTATAGGCTATACTATAATGTATCATCTCGTGCAACAGCACGTTTTGAAACTCACGCTCGCTCTGATCGTAATAGTTACTGAGCTTGATAGCGAAATCATAATAACGCGTCTTGCCCCACCGTGTGGCTCGTTTACACGACATCGTACCCAGCCTAGTGCGTGATTTCGATGTCCCCAATAGCGGACGAGGGAGTTTTCCACCGAAATATTCATGGTTGAAACGGTCGAACCACTTCCCCATCCACTCCGAGGTTACTTGCATAATTCTCGCAAAGTCTTTTCCAATTTATCTATCATCACAGTACCTAGAACCACCTTTCCATCCTTATCTAGGATGTAAGTAGACGGAATCCAGTGCACACCATACGCCTTTGCGATAGCCGATTCGCGCATCTTCTTCAGCTCGCTGACGTTAATATATCCCAGTCCATACTTCTTAATAGCATTCTCCCAATTCGTTTTATCGGTATCAAAAGAGATTCCTACAAATGCAACACAGTCTTTATACTCATTCCAGAGTTTCACGACACGGGGCAAATCCTTACGGCAATCTGGGCACCAAGAAGCCCAGAAATCAAGTACGACAATCTTTCCTTTCAAGCTAGTGGAATGAAATATCGTGCCATCGGGTTGTTTTAAACTAAATGTAGGAGCCACAGTTCCTATCTTCAACAGTTCGGTTGCGTACTGCACATCTTCGTCTACGACTGCAGTCTGCGCTTTCACGCCTACCGCAGAAAGCAGCATCAAGGCCGCCATCAACATTTTCTTCATCATCATCTTATCTTTAATCTCTATTTTATAATCTGTTCTTCTATCTGCGATTTCGGCCAATTGACAAGGAACAACTTCTCCGTTGCACGTGTAAAAGCCGTGTACAACCAGTGTATATAATCAGGCGTCAGCATGTCGTCGGGCATATATCCTTGGTCTATATACACATGCGACCACTGTCCGCCCTGCGCTTTATGACACGTAAAGCTATACCCATATTTGATTTGCAAGGCATTGAAATAAATGTCTTTACGCAATTCTGTGAGCCGAGCAGTCTTCGTCGAGAGGTCGGCGTAGTCTTCCATCACACCTTGATACAACCGTTCGTTTTGCTCACGTGTCAGTGCCGGCGATTCAGTTGTCAACGAATCAAGCACCACCGTGGTCTGCATCTCATAATCATCATAATCGGGGAAGCGCAGTAAAACGTCGGCAAAGCTGAATCCATACAGGTCGCGAATATTGCGAACCTTCAATACTACCGCCCTATCGCCATTGGCTATGAACGACATCGAGCACTTCTCGCCCTCAACAGCACGTGCATTTTCCTCGGTTACCCAGTAATAGTTGTTCTTCACTATCATCAGCAAATCGCCCGTATTCAGTACATCTTCACGGTCAAGCACGCTCCCACGAATACCCTGATTGTAGATGTTGGCACGCTTATTACTACGCGTTATCACCGTGGTCTCATCCATTCCTACATGGCTATAGCTACTCGCTAACGCGTCTACCAGTTCATTTCCCGGTACCATCACGATGTCGGCAAAGCCTTGGAAGCGCAATTTTGGCATCGTGGTAGCCGTATCGAGCGTTATCATTCGGCGAATAGTCGTGGCATTATAGAGTATTCCACTCTCACTACTCTGTCGTAACACCTCGTCCAAATCGCACTCATATACACGCAATCCATAACCGGCCAATTGCTGAGCGCTCAATGCCGGTGACTCAATTTCGCCCACCGGGGGCAGCTGAGCCTTATCTCCGATAAGTAACAGACGGTCGTTCTGCCCTTCATAGACGAACTTCACAAGGTCATCGAGCAATCTTCCTGAACCAAAGCTACTATCTCCGAGGCCTTGATTAGCTATCATCGAACTCTCATCGACCATGAAAAGCGTGTCGCGATACGTATTGCGATTGAGGTTGAACTGCCCATCAAGCCCCTCATAAACCTTCTCCCGATAGATGCGACGATGAATGGTGTAAGCCTCATGCTCACTATTGAGCGCAAACACCTTGGCTGCACGCCCCGTCGGAGCCAGCAATAATACACGTTGCTTCAGCTTCTTCATCGTGCGCACAATGGCTCCGGCCAGACTCGTCTTTCCCGTTCCGGCACTGCCACGCAGTATCATGACGGCTTCAGGAGAGCGGTCGGTAAGGAATTGAGCAAACACATTGAGCGCATGACACTGGTCGGCTGTGGGTTCAAAACCAAAGGCTTGAACTATCTCATATTTTATTTCGTCGCTAATCATACAATGTTCTTGCAAATATAGAGAATTACTCTGAATTGGCAAAGAAAAACCACTCATCTCACTGCAAAGGCAGTGCAGCAAGACTGCAAAAACCAAACAGCATTGCTGCATAGGCAAGGCAGCAATATTGCGAAAGCTTTGCAGCAACCTCTCTCCGCCCCTTATAGCCCCACCCCAACCCTCCCCAAAAAGGGGGGGGAGGATGAAATGGGAGATGAGTTAGTTAGTCTTTGAGTTGATAAGTTCTTAGGTTGTGAGATGGACTGGAATTCATCCTTGCACTATAGAGCATAAAAGAGAAAAGCAAAACTCATAGCATAAAAACATAAAAGGGTAGCTTCACAGCCACCCTATTACATATTATACAAAAACATTATGAATTTTTATTTAGCGAACAAGATTTATCTCATTTAATCAAAGTCTCATAATGAAGCTCTACTTCGGAGTTATTAGGAGTAAAACGCCTTACAGGCGCTAGAATAGCAAAAGGAGTTAATGGACAAATGTCTGTTGACTCCAAGCCTCTATGAGGTTTTAACTCCTCTTGACTTCTCCTTACTTCCACACTTACAAGACTTGTATAGTTTAATCTCTGTGTTGTCTTATTGTGCTTGTTTGCACGATTTACACTTGCGTTGACAATAGCGTTCGCACTGCATCCGGATGTCGTAGCCCAACATGGCACCCAAGATAAAGTCTTCTTCGGGCGTAAGTTGGCTCAACGGACGAGTGACGAAAAGACGAATAGCATCCAAACATTCCTTGCGACCAAAGAAAAGATTAAGTCGAGTACCGTCTACCTGTTGTACAATGTAGCTGATATTGTGACGTTCAAGGCGCTGAAGTGCAAACTGTTCATATCGCTTGTTGAAAGTGAAGAGTACCATTTGGCGCACTCCTTTCTGATATTCATAGATATGATTCATCAGTACCTTCATGTCGGCTGGTATCAACTCAGTCTGCTGCATGCTATTCCTCTTACTTATCGTCGTAAATATTTAATCGTCTAATTTCGTTTTTCTATTATAGGCTAGACTTGATACTTTCAAGCCAAGCATCAATGCGACTTTCAGTCTTATCGTCTTCGTTGACATCGTCAAGAGCCAATCCAATGAACTGGCCATCGACTACGGCGTCACTATCATCGAATGTATAACCATCGGTAGACACTGCACCAACAACGGTAGCACCGGCATCCTGAACAGCATCGTAGAGTTCTTTCATTGCTCCACAGAATGTGTCACCATACGATTCGCTATCACCACAACCGAAGAGAGCAACCGTCTTACCAGCCAAATCGACAGCCTTTAGTATCTTCAAACCATCGTACCAATCATCTTGCAGTTCACCACTGCCCCATGTAGAAGTACCCAAAATGAGGTTGTCATTCTCTTTCAATACGTCTTCTGTCAAATTAGCGACATCCAAAGATTCTACACCTAGCTTGCTAGCAACGGTCTCTGCCAAACTCTGACATGTTCCTGTAGAGGAACCATAAATTACGATTGTCTTTTTCATATCTTTTATTTTTTATTATTCAAAACTCAACGTTGCAAAGTTAATACCAATCCACATATCTTGCAATACCTAGAAATAGTGTTTTTACCAAATACCTATAAATAGTGATAATATGAAAGTCTAACTATGAAAATTATCAGTCGACTACCAATGATAGATAGACACAATTGTTACCAAGGGCTTTCTAAAGCGACATGAATTGCCAGCTTAATACCAACAATGAGATATTAGGCATAAAAAAGTGCGATACTTAGGTATCGCACTTCATATGATTAAAGTAATTTCGCTGTTAGTTTTTCCAACATATCCGCCGTCATGGAATCCAAATCGTATTGTGGTTTCCAATCCCACTCGCTGCGTGCGCAAGAGTCATCCATACTATCGGGCCAACTATTGGCAATACGTTGCTTCATCGGGTCAACATCATACACCATTTCAAAGTCGGGTTTATGTTTACGGATAGCCGCATAGATATTCTCAGGAGCAAAGCTCATGGCTGCAATATTAAATGCATTGCGATGGTTAAGACGCGTAGGGTCGGCCTCCATCAAGCTGATAGCTGCATTCAAAGCATCGGGCATGTACATCATATCCATCAATGTGCCCTCGCCTATTGGGCAGACGAAACGCTCACCACGCACTGCCGAATAGTAGATATCGACTGCATAGTCGGTGGTACCACCACCCGGAGGAGTAACATAAGAGATGATACCGGGGAAACGAACGGCACGCGTATCAACACCATATTTATTAAAATAATAATCGCTGAGCAACTCTGTTGTCACCTTAGACACTCCATAGATGGTGCGTGGACGCTGAATGGTGTCTTGAGGAGTCATCACATGTGGGGTATTCGTACCAAAAGAGCCGATAGAACTAGGTGTAAAAACTGCACAATGATGCTCGCGAGCCACTTCGAGGATATTCCATAAGCCATCAATACCAATAGTCCATGCCAATCGAGGCTTGGATTCTGCTACCACAGAGAGCAACGCTGCAAGATTATAGATGGTATCAATATGATAATCGGCTACAACCTTAGCAATCAAGTCGGGACGCGTAACATCGGCTATAGCCGAAGGACCGGATTCTTTTAGTTCGCCTTTGGGTTCGGCACCGGGAATATAACCGGCCACTACATGTTCATTACCATAACGTTTTCTTAGCTCCATTGTAAGTTCAGACCCAATCTGGCCTGTGGCACCTACAACCAAAATATTCTTCATTGCCTAGATTACTTTTAACTATGATCTATTTAAGTTTTACGCTGCAAAGTAAATGCTATTTTTTGAGAATGCGAAGAGATTTTTTCTAAATAATAACCTTTGGAAGACCATTTAAACAAAAATAACAAAAAACACTTCCATATCAGGAAAATTATCTGTTCCTTTGAACCATATTTAATACCACTAATAGTAATATGTACGGAAAAATAAAAGAACATCTTTGCAATACGCTTGCCGAGATTAAAGAGGCCGGACTTTATAAAGAAGAACGACTGATTGAAGGCCCACAACAGGCCGCTATCAACGTAAAAGGACAGGAAGTATTAAATTTCTGCGCCAACAACTACTTGGGATTGTCTAACCATCCTCGCCTCATTGAGGGGGCAAAGCAGATGATGGATAAGAGAGGTTACGGCATGTCTTCGGTTCGTTTCATCTGTGGAACACAGGATATACACAAGGAACTGGAAACAGCTATCTCTGATTACTTCAAGACTGAGGATACTATCTTGTATGCTGCATGCTTCGATGCCAACGGTGGTGTGTTCGAACCATTGCTTACCGACCAAGATGCCATTATCTCCGATGCATTGAACCACGCGTCTATTATCGACGGTGTACGCCTGTGTAAGGCTAAACGCTATCGTTATGCTAACGCCAATATGGAAGAATTGGAGAAATGTTTGCAGGAAGCTCAGGCTCAAAGATTCCGTATCATCGTGACCGATGGTGTGTTCTCTATGGACGGAAACGTAGCTCCTATTGATAAGATTTGCGATTTGGCAGAGAAATACGACGCCTTGGTAATGGTAGACGAATCGCACTCTGCAGGTGTGGTAGGTGCTACTGGGCACGGTGTCAGTGAATTCTTCAACACTTATGGTCGTGTAGATATTTACACAGGCACACTGGGTAAAGCCTTTGGTGGAGCATTGGGCGGATTCACAACCGGTAGAAAAGAAATCATCGACTTGCTACGCCAACGTAGTCGTCCATACCTATTCTCCAACTCATTAGCTCCCGGTATCATTGGCGCGAGCCTTGAAGTGTTCAAGATGCTCAAGGAAAGTAACGAACTACACGACCGCTTGGTGGAAAATGTAGAGTACTTCCGCGATAAGATGATAGCTGCCAGCTTCGACATCAAACCTACCCAAAGCGCTATCTGCGCAGTGATGTTGTACGATGCTAAACTCTCTCAAGTATATGCAGCTAAGCTCCAAGAGGAAGGTATCTACGTAACAGGATTCTACTATCCGGTCGTTCCGAAAGATCAAGCACGTATCCGTGTACAGATTTCGGCAGGACATAACCGCGAACAACTGGACAAATGTATAGCCGCATTTATTAAGGTTGGCAAAGAATTAGGCGCATTAAAGGCCTAGTATTTACCCTACCGTATAAAAATAAAAACTGCAAGCAATCTAGTAACTAGAAAGCTTGCAGCTTTTTATTTTCCTTTATTTATTAGTTGTTGATGCCACGATTGTTAAGTGTAGTGTTCAGCAACATCAGGTATTTGCGATACTGTCCCTCATCCAAAACGTAGTGCATATACTTCAAATCCTTTGCGATAGCCTTATCCTTCATGACTTTACGGTCGCTAACAGGAGCGTTGGCAGCATTCATCATCTCTACAGCGAAAGTCTTATGAATGTCTTTTACACCGTCAAGCTGGTCGATTGAGAGGCTCAAAGCATCAGCCAACTTATTAAAGTTTACATTCATATTGTAAGCAGCAACAGTGTTAGTTGCATTTGTATTCTCTCCTTCTGCGAAAGCCATTGTCATACTTAGCATGGCTACAATAGTCAAAACAATCTTCTTCATAATCTTTTTACCTTTCTAATTTTTGTTATTATCCTTTGTCTTTTGACATTGCAAAGATAACAAGACCGCCCTTTTCCACAACCAATTTATCAAATTGTTTGCGATAACAGCATCTTTTATTGATTTGAATCAATATTATAATTACAGATTGCAACATTTATATAGTCATAAAATATAGATTCTG
>NZ_JRPT01000091.1:0-7744 GCF_000762865.1 Prevotella sp. S7 MS 2
CTTTGCTGTTTTACTGAACTGCTGAGTCAGCATTGCTGTTATGTTCTTGCAGCAACTCAAGACTATTCTAAGCCATGCTAAACATGGTGTTTGGGTGAGCACAGATGTGCCATACTTGAGGTGTTGTGGTCTGTTTCTAGTCCTTCAATTCCTCTTTGAGAAACTTTACGGTGTAGCCTTTATTTTCTTTTACTACTTCTTCCGGTGTACCGGTACACAGTACTTTTCCTCCGCCACGACCACCTTCCGGTCCCATATCGATGATGTAGTCAGCTAGTTTAATGACATCTAGATTGTGTTCGATGATGATGACTGTATTGCCACGATCGACGAGTTTTTGAAGTACATCCATCAAGATGTTGATGTCTTCAAAGTGTAGTCCGGTAGTAGGTTCGTCAAGAATATAGAGCGTTTTGCCTGTATCTTTCTTGGCTAATTCCGTTGCCAGCTTCACTCGTTGGCTTTCACCGCCCGATAGGGTAGTGGAACTCTGCCCCAGTTTGATATATCCCAAGCCTACATCCTGCAGGCTCTTAATCTTTGGCAGGATGCTTGGCACGTTCTCAAAGAACTCTACTGCCTGATTGATAGTCATATCGAGGACATCGGCAATACTCTTTCCTTTGAATCTTACTTCCAACGTTTCGCGGTTGTATCTTTTGCCGTGGCATACCTCGCAAGGCACCATCACATCGGGTAAGAAATTCATTTCGATGGTTTTATAGCCGTTTCCACCGCATGTTTCGCACCTTCCACCCTTCACATTGAATGAGAATCTACCGGGCTTATAGCCACGTATCTTGGCTTCGGGCAGGTTGACGAAGAGCTTTCTTATCTCGCTGAACACGCCCGTATAGGTGGCTGGGTTGCTACGAGGAGTCCTTCCGATGGGGCTTTGATCTACATTCACCACCTTATCTATATGGTCTATGCCCTCGATAGAGTGATAGGGCATCGGCTTTTTCAATGACCGATAGAAGTGATGAGATAGGATTGGTTGCAGTGTTTCATTGATTAAGGTGGATTTACCCGACCCCGAAACGCCTGTTACCACGATGAGTTTGCCTAGCGGGAAATCTATATCAACATCTTTTAAGTTGTTGCCCGATGCGCCAAGCAGGCGTAGTGTTTTGCCGTTTCCTTTACGGCGCTTGGCCGGAATGGCAATTTCTCGGTCGCCATTGAGGTAATCGGCGGTTATGGTATGTGTCTTGAGCATCTCTTGAGGAGTACCTTGGAATACCACTTCACCACCTTTTCGTCCAGCTTTGGGGCCGATGTCGACGATGTAATCGGCTGCCAACATCATATCTTTGTCATGTTCCACCACGATAACCGTGTTTCCGAGGTCGCGTAATTCCTTTAATGAACGAATGAGACGCTCGTTGTCTCGTTGGTGTAAACCGATGCTTGGCTCGTCGAGAATATATAGTACGTTTACCAATTGGGAGCCAATTTGTGTGGCCAATCGGATGCGTTGGCTCTCTCCACCCGACAGACTTGCCGATTGGTGGTTTAGAGATAAATAGTCAAGTCCTACCTCTAAGAGGAAGTTGACACGTGTTTTAATTTCCTTGATAATCTCTGTTCCAATCTTCTTTTGGGTATCGTCCATGTGCTCTTCCACTTGGTCGAGCCATTCCTTCAGCTCCAGTAAGTCAAAGTTGGCAACTGTTGCGATGTTCTTATCCCATATTTTATAAGAGAGAGCTTCACGGTTTAGTCGTTGTCCATGACATTCTGGACATTCGGTTTCGGCTAAGAATTGGTCGGCCCACTTTTGTCCTGCCGACGTATCATCATTCTCTATAACATTTTGTAAGTATTTGATGATACCGTCAAAATCAATGAAATAGTCGGAACTTGTGTGTACAAGTTCTTTACTAATTTTCACTTTCTCAAGACTTCCGTATAAAATCTCGTCTACAGCTTCTTGTGGAATATCTTTGAACGGAGTCTTCAGCGTGCAGTCGTATTTATCAAGAATGGCGCCAACTTGCCAGAAAATCATTTGGTTCTTGTATTTGCCAAGTGGCAAAATGGCTCCATCATGGATGCTCAATTTGTCGTTTGGAATGACCTTCTTCAAGTCTATTTGATTTACATAGCCCAATCCTTTGCAGTGTGGACAGGCACCTTCGGGAGAATTGAATGAGAAGATATTGGGCGCAGGATCCTTATATGAGATTCCCGAAGTGGGACACATCAATCGCTTGGAGTAATATTTGCCCTCGTTACTCTCCTTATCCAGTATCATGATGAGGCCTTCACCTTCTCGCATGGCCACCTGAACAGTCTTCTTCAATCGCTGATCATCCTTGGATTGTACGGCCAGTTTGTCTATCACGACTTCTATGTTGTGGTTCTTATAGCGGTCGGTCTTCATGCCGGGTTTGAGGTCCATAACTTCCCCATCTACCCGTATATAGAGGTAACCTTTGCGCCGCATGCTTTCAAAAAGTTCACGATAATGTCCTTTTCGGTTTCTTACAAGTGGGGCAAGAATGTAGATTTTCTTGCCATCATAGGTGTTGAGAATCATCTCTAGCACCTTTTCTTCGGTGTATCTCACCATCTTTTCGCCCGTCATATAGCTATAGGCTATGCCGGCTCTGGCGTATAGCAGACGTAAGTAGTCGTAGATTTCGGTGGTCGTACCAACCGTTGAGCGTGGATTTTTATTGGTTGTCTTCTGCTCAATACTGATAACCGGACTCAAACCTGTAATCTTATCAACGTCCGGACGTTCCATGTTTCCTAAGAAATTGCGTGCGTATGCTGAGAAAGTCTCGATGTATCGACGTTGTCCTTCGGCAAAGATTGTGTCGAAAGCCAATGATGATTTACCCGAGCCACTAAGTCCGGTGATGACCGTTAATGAGTTACGCGGAATGGTAACATCTATATTTTTCAGATTATGTACGCGTGCTCCCCAAATCTTTATTTGGTCTTCATTCCTATTCATGTGCGTTGCTATATCCTCTTAACAGGTTTACATCTTTTCTAATATTGAAAGTACGGCCGTCTGCCCCTTTTGCTTTAACCAAGACAAAATACACTCCTTCCTTGACGTTTTGTCCGCGAAAAGTCCCATCCCAGCCTTCTGCCGGGTCATTCCATTCATAGAGTTTCTGTCCCCATCTGTTGAAAATGTAGGCTTTAAACTCCACAATGCTCTGATAACCTTTTTTGGCTTTATAGATGTCGTTGACTCCGTCATCATTGGGGGAGAACGCATTGGGCATTTCAAGCTTACTTTCCGAGATGGTTATCGTGATGGGATTGGTGTCCTCACTTTGCCATGTGATAGACTCACCCCCTTTCGTAAAGGTGGCATAAAGCTGTACGTAATGAGATCCTGATTCCTTAAACGTATAGCTGGTATTTTCCTCATATCTAATAAGATACGGCGTCTTGGCATTCCCCTCAGTATAGAAATGCCATTCATAGTGGGCATCCCATCCCGTCTGATTGAGTACATTGGCTTTGAATGCACATGTAACAGGGGCAGAACCTGAATAAGTTGTTATGCCTTCATCAGTCGTTCCGTCTGTCGTAGTGACGTTGACGGTAGGGCTTATCGTAGGCGTAACATCTGCATATACAGCAATCGGAGAAATCGAAAGCATTGCTGTTATGATAGAAGTATGTAATATCCCTATTCTCATTGTTTGTAATTGTGCAAAGTTACTAAAAAGATGAGAGATGTCATATGGGGATGAGAGTTTTTTTGTATTTTTGCAATTGTAATAAATAAAAGCACCAATCATGAAGTATTTGACTCGCTATGCGTCATTCATATTATTCTTATTCTTGGCTTTATCAGCTGTCGGACAGACCACAAAGTGGCGCGATATGTATAAAGTAAAGAAGAAAGATACCCTTTTTGGAATAGCTAGACAATATGGAATATCAATTCCTGAGCTAATGAATGCCAATCCCGAAATGAAGGTAGAAGGCTACTCTCTCAAGAAAGGAGATTATATATTTATTCCTTATTCTGCTCCGGAAGCGGCAACCGCCAAACCTACTCAGCCGGTAACGCAGGCTAAATCTACTGTGAAACAAGCTGTTGGGCGCACCGTGAATATTGGTGTGATGCTGCCTTTACACGATGTTGACGGTGATGGTAGACGCATGGTTGAGTATTATCGTGGTGTCTTGATGGCATGTGATAAGCTGAAGAAGGAGGGTATTTCCACCTCTATCCATAGTTGGAATGTAGCTATTGATGCTGATGTAAGAACAGTCTTGTTAGATGATAATGCCAAGAAATGCGATTTGATATTCGGTCCTCTGTACACGAAACAGCTCAAATCGTTGGCCGAATTCTGTACACGTAACGATATTAAATTGGTCGTTCCGTTCTCTATTAGTGGCAATGACGTGGAGGCATATAAGCAGATCTATCAAATCTATCAGAGCCCGACGAAGCAGAATGATGCTGCTATCAAAGCCTTTTTGGAGCGATTTCCGCACCATCATGCTGTCTTTATCGATTGCAATGATACCACTAGTCGCAAGGGAATATTCACATTCGGGTTACGTAAACAGTTGGATCAACGCGGTATCAAGTATAATATTACGAACTTGAAATCGAGTGAAGAGATGTTTGCCAAGGCGTTTAGTCGTACAGAGCCCAATGTTGTTATTCTGAATACTGGTCGTTCGCCGGAGTTGAGAGTGGCACTTGCCAAACTTGATGGTTTGTCTGTCAGTTATCCACAGGTACGAGTTTCTATGTTTGGATACACGGAATGGTTGATGTATGTGGACTATTATCTGCCGTCATTTTATAAATATGACACTTACATTCCTACCACATTCTATTATAATCCTGTTGATAGTCAAACGAAAGAGGCTATAAATAATTATACGCGATGGTTCCATGCGAGTATGCAGAATGCGTTGCCTCGCTTCGCATTGACAGGTTATGACCATGCTTCTTATTTTGTTCGAGGTCTGTGGAGATATGGAAAATCCTTTATAGGAAGTAAATCCCAGAATGTATATAAGGCTATGCAGACTCCTTTGTATTTCAATAAGGTGGGCAATGGAGGTTATATGAATGACTGTTTCCAATTGATTCATTATACTGGTAATCAAACTATTGAGAGCATCAACTATTGATATGAAGAACCGTTATATCCGTTTTGTATTTGTAGGTGCAATGCTCTTGACGGCATCTTTTGCCCACGCTCAGGTGGGAGAGTACCGTAATGACCTTTCTGTTGGAGTCAATGGGGGCTACGTGATGAGTCAAGTAGGCTTTACTCCCAAAGTGAATCAGAAGTGGCTGGGAGGTATGACTGGTGGTTTATCTATCCGTTATAAAAGTGAAAAATACTTTAGTACGATTTGTTCTATTGTGGCAGAAGTGAACTATTCTCAGGTAGGTTGGAAAGAAGATATTTTGGATGTAAACGATAAACCGGTGATAAATGCCACCACTGGAGTAGCCGAAGAATACAGCCGAACACTCTCTTATGTGCAGATACCTGTGTTTGCCCATTTGGCATGGGGGCGCGAAACGCGAGGCGCACAGTTCTTTATTAACTTGGGACCACAGTTTGGTTGGCTGCTTAGTGAGCGTACTCAGATGAACTTCGACTTCGCTTCAAGGAATACCAAAGACCGTGTTAGCTCAGTAGTAGCGCAAGATACGATGGCCGTGGAGCATAGTTTCGACTATGGAATTGCTGCGGGCGCAGGTTTGGAATATAGTATTCCTGCCGTAGGACACTTTGCGTTGGAGGCCAGATATTATTTTGGACTGGGCAATTTATACGGTGCTTCAAAGAAAGATTACTTTGCTAAATCTAATCTAAGTAATGTTGTGGTAAAGATGACTTACTGGTTTGATATAGTTAAAACCAAGAAAAACAAAAATAAAAAATAATCACTTAAATTCTTAATGACTTATGTTTGAAAACCAACCTAAAGGACTTTATGCTTTAGCATTGGCTAATACCGGCGAAAGATTCGGTTATTACACCATGCTAGCTACCTTTGTACTCTTCTTGAAAGCCAACTTTGGCTTCTCAGCAGGAACGGCCGGTTCTATCTATGCTGCCTTCCTCGCATTAGTGTATTTTCTTCCTTTCATTGGTGGTATCCTTGCCGATAAGTTCGGTTATGGCCGAATGGTGAAGATAGGTGTGATGATTATGTTTGCCGGATACGTGGTTTTAGCTATGCCACTAGGAGCAAATGTCATTGCAATTATCGGTATGGCAGCCGCATTGTTGATGATTTCGGCAGGTACCGGATTGTTTAAGGGAAATCTGCAAGTAATGGTGGGTAACCTATATGATGATCCTCGCTATTCATCTCAGCGCGATTCGGCTTTTTCTATCTTCTATATGGCCATCAATATTGGTGCGCTCTTTGCTCCTTCTGCTGCCGTTGGTATCATGAAGTGGGCTCAGAACAATCTCGGTGTAGGTGTTAATGATAGTTATCATTTTGCTTTTGGAGTGGCATGTATCTCATTGATAGTTTCTATCCTTATCTATTATGGATTCAGAAGCACTTTTAAACATGTAGAAAGAAATGGTACAGTACGTACTTCTGAGGCTAAGGATGAGGTTGTAGAGTTGTCACCCAAGGAAACCAAAGACCGTATTACGGCTCTTATCTTGGTGTTTGCAGTCGTTGTATTCTTCTGGATGGCTTTCCATCAGAATGGTCTTACGTTAACCCTTTTTGCCGATGAATTCACCGTGAAGAGCACTACCGGTGTTGAAAGTATGTTCTTCGACGTATTTAATTTGGTATTGGCTATCGTGATGGTGTATGGCTTATTTGGTCTCTTCCAATCTAAAACAAGTCGTGGAAAAGGCATTGCCGGTGCTATAGTTGCTTTAGCTGCTGCCGGTTTGGCATGGAAATATGCTCATATATCAGGTTCAACAGAGATTGATGCTCCTATCTTCCAGCAGTTCAATCCATTCTTTGTGGTTGCTTTGACACCTGTAAGTATGGCACTATTTGGTTGGCTAGGTCGCGTAGGTAAGGAGCCATCTGCTCCTCGTAAGATAGCATACGGTATGTTGGTAGCTGCTATTGGTTTCATGATTATGACGGTTGGGTCTGTCGGTCTTCCTTCTCCAGCGATGCAAGCTGCTAACGGTGCTACACCCGAAACATTGGTATCATCCAATTGGCTCATCTCTACCTATTTGGTATTGACATTCGGTGAACTTCTGCTTTCACCCATGGGAATCTCTTTTGTCAGCAAGGTTGCTCCTCCAAAGTACAAAGGTATGATGATGGGAGGATGGTTTGTGGCTACCGCTATTGGTAACTATCTTACCAGTATTCCTGCCTTATTGTGGGCCCATGCGCCTCTGTATGTGGTTTGGGGATTGCTTATTGTGCTCTGCCTGTTGGCATTTATCTTCATGCTTGCGATTATGAAGAAGCTTGAAAAAGTGTGCTAAGCAGCATTTAGAAATATAGAAAAGCGGTGCAACTTGTTTGGGTTGCACCGCTTTTGTTATGTATTGATGTTCCTAATCATGCTATATCACCATCTTACCATGTCGCTTTTAGGATATCTATACTTTTTATTGGATTTACTGCAGAGGCATGGCAACATTGCTGTTTAGTCTCTGCAGTTTCGCTGACTCAGCCTTGCAGCAATCTTGCTACGGCCTTGCAGTGGAGTCGTAGATAAGTGCACAGGATGACGAGTGGATGAAGTTCGAGTGAGAAGTGAAGTTTTATGAGTAAATAAAGAATT
>NZ_JRPT01000092.1:0-7538 GCF_000762865.1 Prevotella sp. S7 MS 2
AGTGTTCAAAAACAAGAATGATAGAGAATGAGGTAAGGTTTTGCAGAGGTCTCTCTATAGATGTGTCGGTGCTTGTCGCTCAAGCGGGCAATACCCTTCTCCAGTATCTCCCCTATTTCATTTATCGAATATACAGAGACCGGATTACTTTGGCATCCCTGCCATGCTAGATAGTGTTCGTATTCCTCTACATAGCGTAAATGACGCCAATAATCATATATCAGATTGCGGGCTACCGTGTAGACAAGACTCGGTAATGTGATAGCTGTAATCATCTTGCCTATTGACAATATCTTTAAGAAGACATTCTGAACAATGTCTTCCGATGTATCTTGACTCAATGAATGCTTGCATACAAATGCTAGTAGTTCGTCGTAGTGCTGAGTATAGTAATCAGCTATTAGGTTGTTTGTTTCTTTTAGATTCTCCATGATTAACGCATTACATTGGAGTTGAATAGCTATTGCAAAGATAGTATTTTTTCTAGACGGCTCACACAGAAAACCATTAATTCTATTTAAATGAATCAATTTGATATATTTTTCTAACATTTAATATAATGTAGGCATACGGTATCTAACAGATAGCAAACCAATTTGGCACAGTCTTTGCATGGAATGAGTAGAAAACACTAAACTATATTGTATTATGCAAAAAGGAAATATCGGGGTTACAACAGAGAATATATTCCCTGTCATCAAAAAATTTCTCTATTCTGATCATGAAATCTTCCTTCGCGAGATGGTCAGCAACGCTGTTGATGCCACACAAAAGATTAAGACTTTGGCCGAAAAAGGAGACTTTAAAGGCGAGTTGGGCGACCTTACCGTACAAATAAAACTAGATACTGAGAAGGGAACCTTGACTATTAGCGACCGTGGTATCGGCATGACCGAAGACGAGATAGATAAATATATCAACCAAATTGCTTTCTCCGGCGTCAACGACTTCCTCGATAAGTATAAGGATAACGCCAATGCTATCATCGGACACTTTGGACTTGGCTTCTATTCCAGCTTCATGGTGAGCAAGCAAGTAGAAATTATTACCAAGAGCTATAAGGAAGGTTCAAAGGCTGTTAAGTGGAGTTGCGATGGCAGTCCGGCCTATACTATAGAAGAGGTAGAGAAAGTTGACAGAGGTTCCGACATCATTTTGCACATCGACGACGACTGCAAAGAGTTCTTAGAGAAGAATAAGATACAAGAACTACTGAACAAATACTGTCGCTTTATGCCTGTTCCAGTAGCCTTCGGAAAGAAGAGTGAATGGAAAGATGGTAAGATGGTAGACACCGAAGAAGACAATGTCATCAACAACATTGAGCCACTTTGGACCAAAACTCCGTCTACATTGAAGGATGAAGACTATAAGAACTTCTATCGTGAACTGTATCCTATGCAGGACGAACCTTTGTTCTGGATTCACCTGAATGTGGATTATCCTTTCAATCTGACGGGTATCTTGTACTTCCCGAAGATCAAAGCGAACATCGAATTACAGCGCAACAAGATTCAATTATATTGCAATCAGGTATTCGTAACCGACCAAGTAGAAGGTATCGTACCTGAATTCCTCACCTTGCTGCACGGTGTAATAGACTCTCCGGATATACCTTTGAACGTGAGCCGCAGTTATCTCCAAAGCGATGCCAACGTCAAAAAGATTTCTACTTATATCACTAAGAAGGTAGCCGACAGACTACAAAGCATCTTCAAAGAAGACCGCAAGGCATACGAAGAGAAGTGGGACGACCTCAAAATCTTCATCCATTACGGTATGTTATCACAAGAAGATTTCTACGACAGAGCCAAAGACTTCGCCTTATTCAAGGATGTAGACAATAAATACTACACTTACGAAGACTACAAGACACTTATCAAGGACAACCAAACAGATAAAGATGGCAACTTGGTATATCTGTACACAAATAACCAAGAAGAGGAATATACCTAT
The DNA here is from genome assembly GCF_000762865.1 of Prevotella sp. S7 MS 2. NCBI lineage: Bacteria > Pseudomonadati > Bacteroidota > Bacteroidia > Bacteroidales > Prevotellaceae > Prevotella > Prevotella sp. S7 MS 2. The sequence continues at coordinate 1,957 of NZ_JRPT01000092.1, forward strand.
ATCCAAGCAGCTAAGCAGAAAGACTACAACGTACTGTTGCTCGATGGACAATTGGATTCTCCGATGGTTTCCATGCTGGAACAAAAGTTTGAAAAAAGCCGTTTCACTCGTGTAGATGCCGATGTCGTTGACCGCCTCATCGTTAAAGAAGACAGCAAGAAAGTCGAACTAGAAGAGGAAAAGCGTGACAATTTGTCACAAGTATTCAAGTCGCAGATGCCTCAAATAGGCCAAGCCGACTTCCAAGTAGAGGTACAAGCACTCGGACAAGAAAGCCAACCGGTGCTCATCACACAGAGCGAATACATGCGCCGAATGAAAGAAATGAGCAAGTTCCAAGCCGGTATGAGCTTCTATTCACAGATGCCCGACAGCTACACCATCGTACTCAACAGCGACCATGCACTCGTTAAGAGTATCTTGGAAGACTGCGAAAACAAAACTACAGAGGCCTTAAAACCCATTGTCAGCGAGCTCAAAGGCTTGCAAGCACGTCTCGCTGCCCTCCATCAGAGCCAATCTGGCAAGAAACCGGAGGAAATTACACAAGACGAGAAAGACGATGTTAAGAACACAGAGGAAAGTATTTCCAACGAAAAGAAAAAAAAGACAGAGGTCATTGCCAACTATGCAAAGGACAATTCTATCGTACATCAGTTGATAGACCTAGCTCTTTTGCAAAATGGAATGCTTAAAGGACAGGCTCTAGATGCCTTTTTAAGACGTTCTGTGGAACTTATCAAATAAAAAGTAAGCGAAAATTTGGTGGTACAAAATAAAGTTACTACCTTTGCATTCGCAAATTAAGAACGGGGCTCCGTAGCTCAACTGAATAGAGCATCTGACTACGGATCAGAAGGTTCCGGGTTTGAATCCCAGCGGAGTCACCACTCTTCTTAATAGCAATACTTATGGATTGGCTTCGTAGCTCAACTGAATAGAGCATCTGACTACGGATCAGAAGGTTCCGGGTTTGAATCCCAGCGAAGTCACAAAAAGAGACGAGCATCAGCCCGTCTCTTTTTTGTTATTATATCATCTATACCTTTACGCAAATCTTAATCGCAGACTATTCAACACCACACTCACACTAGAGAAAGCCATCAAAGCGCTTGCCCACATCGGAGTGATTTGGAAATCGATACCAAATAAATGGAGAATACCGGCCGCCAACGGTATACATACGATATTATAGACAAACGCCCAGAACAGATTCTGCCATATCATACGTACCGTTTTCTTGCTCAATCGAATGGCTTCCGGTATACGTTGCAAATCGTCAGTCATCAAAGTCACTTGCGCTACATCCATGGCTACGTCCGTACCGCGCCCCATGGCCACACTCACATCGGCCAAAGCCAATGCTTGAGTATCGTTGATGCCGTCGCCAACCATAGCCACGCGCTTTCCCTCAGCTTGTAGCTTACGCACCAAATTCTCCTTATCCTGCGGCAATACCTTACTATAATAATGCTTAATACCAGCCTTCTCGGCCCAATAATGAGCCGCCTCTTCCTTGTCACCACTCATCATATACACCTCGACACCCATATCTTGTAATTCTTTCATCGCCTCACACGCATTAGGTTTCAGTGTCTCTCGCTCTTCCAAAGGCAGGTCGTCGGCTTTCGTGAAATCTATATTTTGATTTGGAATCGTAATGGTACCTGTCTTATCTATCACCATAACATCCACCATTCGCATACTTTCTAGAGCTGTTGCATCCTTGATGAGCACATTTTTCTGCGCTGCTTTCCCTATACCAACCATCAAAGCTGTCGGCGTAGCCAATCCCATAGCACACGGGCATGCTATCACCAACACAGCCACAGCCGACAAAATGGCCTGTGGAAGAGCAGCATTGCCCCCTACAGCCCACCATATTATAAAAGTTAGCAGGGCTATGGAAGCCACTACCGGAACAAAGATAAGAGCAACTTTGTCGACGATTCGCTGCACAGGAGCCTTACTTCCTTGAGCCTCTTGCACCATCTTGATGATGTGAGCCAAGGCCGTATTCTCCCCTATCTGACGTGCCCGGAAGCGCAATTTGCCCTGTTGAAGTATCGTACCAGCCAACACTTTGCTCCCCATTTGCTTGAGAGCAGGTGTTGGTTCGCCCGTTATCATCGACTCGTCTACGTATGCTCCACCTTCCAACATGAAGCTATTAGCCCATGTCACATCGCCATCTACCGGTACTTTCTCGCCCGGATGCACCTCCAACACATCGCCCACGGTAATGGTAGAGATAGGAACTTCCTCTATCTCCTCACCTTTTACCACATGAGCAGTCTTGGGCGCGAGTCCCATCAAAGTCCGAATACTCCCGGCCATACCATTCTTTGCCCTCTCTTCCAAGAGTCGACCAGTGAGTACAAATGTGATAATCATCACCGAGGCGTCAAAATATGTGTGCCATTCAATGTCTCGCGTGCCCCACACCGTCGCACCCCAAAAGGTGTTGAACACACTAAAAAGAAAAGCAATAGAGGTACTCAACACCACCAACGTGTCCATGTTGGCTGCCCTATGACGTATCTGTTTGAATGCCGAGACAAAAAATCCACGACCACAATACACAAAGTTGGCCAAGGCAAGAAGCATGGCTACTTGATTGGCAGCGCTGCGATTATTGATAACTATCCACCCCATAGAGACCGACATCACCAATAGCGAGAATATCCATGATAGTATTGTCTTACGTAACAACAATTGATATTCGCGTCGTTCAATCTCAACGACACTGCGGTCTGACTCGATAATCATATCGTAACCAATAGCATTGATCTCACTCTTCATCTTTTCGAGCGAGATGACTTGCGGGTCGTACTCCACCAAAGCCGAACGACTGGGCAATAACACCGATGCCATACTGATGCCTTCAAGTGCATTCAACCTTCGCTCCACATTGGCCGAACAAGCCGAGCAAGCCATACCGACAACCGGAATCGTTCGTTTTTCCATACTCGGTTCTCCTATCCTACAAACTCATAGCCGGCATTATCGACAGCCGCCTTGATATTATCAATTGCCACCAGAGCCTCATCAAAATCAACCATCAAACTCTTTGCTTCCAAATTAACCTCAGCACTAGCTACTCCGATAATTGCCTTTACTGCATTCTCTACATTAGCTTTACAATGTACACACTTCATACCATTCACTTGAAACATCTTATTCATAACTTCCTCGATTTATTATTAAACAATGTTTTAGACAGAAAAGCGTAAGAAGCAAGAATGTAATTCTTCTCATCTATATTCTTCTGTTGCTACAAAGATACTAGATATATCCCCCATTTATGTTACGTTATTATGGATATAGTTTATAATATTCTGCCAACAAAGATTATATAGACTCTCAAACTTGCCTATTTGTCAATTCGTCTACTTCATAACTACGAAACTGCAACGGCTCAGCAATTTTGCTGAAGTGGCTTGGCAGGAATACTGAAAAGCCTAGGCAGCAATGCTGCCAAGCCCTTGCAGCCATTTGAGCATTTAAGTTTGTGAGTTTATTAGTTATTAAACTGGAAGAATAACCATCCACTTTGATTTGCCTATTTCCGCAAGTCTATGTATCTTTGTGACAAGATGGAGACAATATTATATATTAAAAATATGGTTTGCGATCGCTGCAAGATGGCAGTATCGCAAACTCTTCAAAACCTTTCCCTGCACCCTTTAAGTGTGGAATTAGGCGAAGTACACATTAGCAATACATTAACTGATGAGCAGAAAGCAACACTCCGCAATCGATTGGAAGCCTTAGGTTTTGAATTACTCGATGACAGACGCCAGCAGACTATCGAACAAATTAAGTCAGCTATTATAAAATTGGTTCATTATACCGATAGCAACAGAAATATGAACTTGAGCGACTATCTGGCTCACCAACTGCATAGCGACTACAGTTTGTTAAGTAAATTGTTCAGTGAAGTGACCGGACTGACCATCGAGCGCTACTACATCATGCAGCGTATTGAACGTGTGAAAGAGTTGATAAAATACGACCAACAATCTCTTACAGAGATAGCCAACCTGTTGGATTATTCCAGTGTGGCCTATCTAAGCAGTCAATTTAAAAGCGTAACCGGTATGACACCAACCCAATTCAAAGCATTGAAAAAGAATACAAGGAAAGGATTGGATAAAATATAAGGAGCAAAGCATCCTACTTAATCACTCTCCCAAAGAAAGAGGTAATATGAATGAGAAATCATCTCTTAGGAAAAAACTCACGATAAGTATAAATCATGACGGGCACAGTAATCAAGAATGAACAAGCATCACTCCATGCCTGACACATCTCTACACCTTTCAAACCAAAAAAGAAAGGAAGCATTAGAATAAGCGGGACAAAGAACAAGCCCTGTCGAGCAGCGGCCAATATATTAGCACGAAGCGGTTTCCGGCATGTTTGAGTAAGCATATTGCTCGTCACTATCACCGCCAATAAAGGTAATGTGACCAATTGCCAATTGAGTGCCACAGTACCTATTGCAATCACATCAGGTTCGTTACGGAACACAGCTATCACATCATTACTAAACAAAAAACAAATAATAGAAAAGACCAAAAGGAACATCGTGCCCACTTTCACCGTAAATCTGTAGGCACTCCACAACCGCTTGTAGAGCTTAGCACCATAGCAGAAACCACAAAGAGGTTGGAATCCCTGTCCCAAACCTATGACAGCCGACATCACAAGCATCGTTATTCGACTGACGATACTCATGGCTGCAATGGCTGCATCGCCATATCTACCTGCCACAACATTCAATGAAATCGTAGCAACACAACCTAATCCCTGTCTAGACAACGAGGGAGAACCTCCATAGAATATCTCTTTCAAAGCCGTACGAGAGGGAGAGAAGTTTCTCAAACGAATACTGATATTCTGCGAACGATGGGTCATATGGAGAAGAATACAAAAACTTACAGTCTGTCCTATAACCGTAGCGACCGCAGCTCCGGCCACTCCCATATCGAAGACAAATATAAATAGAGGATCGAGCAACACATTGATAAGAGCACCGGTGACGATACCATACATGGCTAGACGTGCATTTCCCTGCAATCGCATTTGATTATTGAGCGTCAACGACGACGTTAGCAGAGGGGCACCAAGTAAGATAATACCCATATAGCGTTCGGAATAAGGCAGAATAGTAGGCGTGCTACCAAGCCATATACAGAACTGCGTGAGCAACAACTCACCTATCACAAGGAATACAAGACCGAAAAATAGCGATAAAAAGAACCCGGTGCTGGCCATTCGCTCGGCATTCTCTATACGCTTAGCCCCTAACTCTCTAGAAATATAATTGCCCGAACCATGCCCAAAGAAGAAGCCAAAAGCCTGAATAAAAAACATGACAGAGAACACAATGCCTACCGCTGCTGTGCTTTGTGTATCGATTTGTCCCACAAAAAACGTATCGGCAATATTGTAAAGACTGGTAACCAGCATACTTACAATTGTAGGAAGAGCCATCGTTATAATCACACGATGGATGGGAGCCTCGGTCAAATATGTATAATTATCTTGAATCATCATTGTTTATCTGCATATTAAAA
>NZ_JRPT01000093.1:0-7472 GCF_000762865.1 Prevotella sp. S7 MS 2
CTCATACTTGGAAATCGAAGAGAATTATCATATCTTTGTAGAACGCTGAACTGTAAGAAAACAAAAAAGGTATATTCCCTTTTTTAATGTGGGAATATACCTTATTATATAATACGTATATGTCTACTTATTCAGTAGCACGGAAACTCTCAAGACTGTCTGCATCGAAGTTATTGATGTAAGTCGCATGACCACAAACCTCTTCCTCAGCATGACGAACATATACGTTAGCACTCTTGGTAAAGAGTTCTGGAGCACGATTAGCATCGTCAATGATAAGCAATGACATGATGATATCAGCCGTCATATCGTACAAACGACGAGCTAAGAAGTCTTGTACCTCTTGATTATCGGCTGCTTTCACCCCCTCTAAAGCTTCCTCATAGAGAGCCACGAGTTTAGCTGTACGAGCTTGTAAAGGCTTGAAAGCATCAGAAACCTCTGTCTCTAACATCTCTTTCATGATGCCAAGATAAGTTCCATTGGTGATATAACGGATGGCAGCAACCACTTGTAGCTGTGTGGTACCTTCGTAGATAGAGAAGATACGAGCATCGCGGAACAAGCGTTGGCTCTTGTATTCCATGATAAAACCAGAACCACCATGGATACTGATAGCATCGTAAGCATTCTGATTGGAATATTCTGAGTTCATACCCTTAGCCAAAGGAGTAAACGCATCGGCCAAACGTGTGTACTTTTTCTGTTCCTGTCGCTCTTCTGGAGTGAGTTTACGATCGCGTGAAATATCGTCAAGAGCCTTGTAAATATCCACATAACGAGCCGTCTGATAAAGCAATGAACGACCGGCATCCAGCTTCGCCTTCATACGTGAAAGCATGTCATAGACAGCCGGAAATTCGATGATCTTCTTGCCAAACTGGGCACGATCTTTAGCATAAGCAAGTCCTTCGTTGTAAGCTTCCTGCTCTACGCCGACGCTCTGTGCTGCAATTCCAAGGCGAGCACCATTCATCAAGGCCATCACATACTTGATAAGTCCGAGACGAGTACTACCACATAGCTCTGCCTTAGCATTCTTATAAGTAAGCTCACAAGTAGGAGAACCGTGGATACCGAGTTTATGTTCGATGTGACGAACGTCTACTCCACCATCGCGTTTATCGTAAATAAACATAGAAAGTCCACGTCCGTCGTGTGTTCCTTCTTCCGAACGAGCCAATACCAAGTGGATATCTGAATCGCCATTGGTAATGAAACGCTTCACACCATTGAGCCTCCAACAGTTTTCTTTCTCGTCGAATGTAGCCTTCAACATTACACGTTGCAAGTCGGAACCGGCATCCGGTTCGGTCAAATCCATTGACATCGTCTCGCCGGCACAGATACGTGGGATGTATTTTTGGCATTGTTCTTCTGTTCCAAACTCATAAAGCGTGTCGATACAAGACTGTAAACTCCATATATTTTGGAATCCTGCATCAGCGGCAGAGATGATTTCAGAGAGCATAGAGAACACTACATTGGGCAGATTGAGTCCACCAAAGCGACGTGGCATGGATATTCCCCACAGTCCGGCCTTACGTGTTGCGTCCAAATTCTCGTATGTTTTGCTTGCATAAATCATGCGTCCATTCTCCAAGTGTGGCCCTTCAATATCCACATCTTCCGAGTTTGGCTCAATGATATTAGCCGCTACATCACCTGTAATATCCAAGATACGCTTGTAATTTTCAATCGCATCCTCATAATTTACGGGTGCATCTTCAAACTGTTCCTTCTCTACGAAGTTACGTTCCTTTAGTTCTACGATGCGTTTCATCAGAGGATGATTCAAGTGGAATCCTATCTCTGGATGGTCTGTATAATAGTTTGCCATGTTATTATCGTTTATGGTAGGTAACTGAAGTTATCTGAAGTTAAGCGCTACGCGCCGGAGTTAACAGACAATAGCTTATCTATGATTGAGCATCTTGCTCTTTTTGTAAAGCATGGTTTTCCACAATTCCCTTTACATAAGCATTGAGAAACCAACTTGTCTTTTCTATTTGGGTGTTCAATTCCAAATATTTATCTTCATTAATATATCCCAAATCGTGCGAAAGAATGATATAATAACGACACTCTTCCAAACTTTCTTGAGCTATATTCATAAACTTGAGCTTATCAACTTTGGATAGTTTACGATAGTCTTCCGATATATTTGCTGCAATAGATACTGCTGCACGCTGGAATTGAGAGGTAAGTCCAAACTTCTCTTCATTTGGAAACATCTTTGTAACTCCATACACACGCAATACAAAATCGTGTGCTTCTCTCCAAGCAATAATATCGGTAAAACTATTCGCCATAAGACATTGGTCTGTTAACTTCCGTCGGTCAAAAGACCGACTAAATCCTAATAACTTCCGTTATCTCCTATTCTTTTATTATTTGCTATTCTGTTTATAATACTTAATGAGTTTCGGAACAACCTCTTCTACCGTACCATTGATGATATAATCGGCGATTTTGTTAATCGGAGCATCCGGATCATTATTAATAGAGATGATGATTCCGGCATCTTGCATACCTGCAATGTGCTGAATCTGACCTGAGATACCACAAGCAATATATACCTTTGGATGAACAGTAACGCCTGTTTGACCAATCTGACGGTCGTGATCTACCCAACCGGCATCCACAGCTGCACGACTGGCACCAACTTCTCCATGAAGTTCTTTAGCCAATTGGAAAAGCTGTTCAAAGCCCTCTTTGCTGCCAACACCATAACCACCGGCTACTACAATAGCACTACCTTTCAAATTGTTTTGCGCTGCTTCCACATGGCGGTCAATGACTTTTACCACGTAATCGGTCTCTGGTACATATTTAGCTACATCAGGATATACGACTTCGCCTTTTGCTTGTCCCTCATATATAGCCTTCTGCATTACACCAGAACGAACCGTTGCCATCTGAGGACGGTGGTCTGGATTCACGATAGTAGCCACGATGTTACCGCCAAAAGCCGGACGAATCTGATAAAGCATGTTCTCATAGTGCTTACCGGTCTTCTTATCGTCGTAGTCACCAATCTCTAATTGTGTGCAATCGGCAGTCAAGCCAGAGGTCAATGAAGAAGATACGCGGGGACCAAGGTCACGTCCTATCACCGTAGCACCCATCAAAGCGATTTGGGGTTGCTCCTCTTTAAACAGATTTACGAGTATATCTGTATGGGGAGCAGAGGTGTAAGGAAATAGTCTTTCTGCGTCGAATACAAACAATTTATCCACACCATAGGGCAGTATCTGATCTTCAACCTTGCCTTTGATGTCTGTTCCGGCAACAATAGCATGCAGGTCTACACCCAGCTGATTAGCCAGTTTACGGCCCTTGGTCAGCAATTCTTGAGATACTTCAGCTACTTCTGTGCCTTCAATCTCACAATATACAAATACGTTATTCATAATGATCAAGTCTTTGAGCCTATGAGTTTATGAGTCTATGCCGTCCTACAAAGGTCGACAACTCAAAAACTCAATCACTTATCCTATAATCTTTTCGTTCAACAATTCCTTTATCAAACCTTCCACATCAGCATCGCTACCCGTCAGAGTCTGGCTTTCTTTTGCTTGGAACACAATATTCTGAACCGACTTTACCTTTGTAGGAGAGCCGCTCAAACCGCATTGTGAAACATCACCATCAACATCGGCTACCGACCATTGATTCAATGTCAGATAAGGACGTTCGGCATACAGCGCTGTCCAAGGTTCATTGCCTTTACGCTCCATAGGACATGTAGCATACTTATACTTCATGACCAACTTCGCATTACATGGGCGACAAGGAGCAGCACTTCCATTGACTGTCACGACAACTGGCAACGGAGCCTCCACTGTTTCCACACCTCCATCAATATGACGACGAATTGTTGCCTTACCATTCTCTACCTTTTGGATTTCTTCAGCATATGTCACCTGATTCAAACCCAACTTCTGAGCCACCTGAGGACCTACCTGTGCCGTATCACCATCAATGGCCTGACGACCACCAACGACGATATCTACACCACCAATCTTCTTGATAGCGGTAGCCAAAGCATAACTTGTGGCCAACGTATCAGCACCGGCGAATAGTCTATCGGTTAACAACCAACCCGTATCGGCACCACGATAAAGTCCTTGGCGGATAATCTCGCCTGCGCGAGGAGGACCCATTGTCAGTACACCTACAGTAGACCCCGGATACTGGTCCTTCAAACGAAGAGCCTGTTCCAGCGCATTTAGATCTTCAGGATTGAAGATTGCGGGCAAAGCAGCACGATTAACTGTTCCTTCAGCAGTCATCGCATCTTTGCCAACATTTCTTGTGTCTGGTACTTGTTTGGCAAGTACAACGATTTTCAAAGTCATAAATTTAATATATATATTGTTCGATTTTACGTCAACATGGTCGCAAAAGTACTTAAATTCTCACGTAATTCCAAATAAAAAACATGAAATCGAACGTATAAAACACGAATGTGAATCAATGTAAAAGAGCCTTTCTAGTTAAATAAGTACAATGCCCGAAACTTTATAACACGACTTGATAAAGATATTAATATTTTAGTTAAATTTGTAAGCGATAAGAAGATTTAGCGAACAAACTAATAATATGAAGATAGGTTTATTTATACCTTGTTACGTAGACGCACTGTACCCAGAAGCGGGAGTGGCTACCTATAAGTTGCTTACCCACTTAGGACTAGACGTAACATATCCTGTTAAGCAGACATGCTGTGGCCAACCTATGGCCAACGCAGGATTTGAAAACATGGCCAAACCATTGGCCATGAAGTTTGAAGACATGTTCAAAGCCTTTGACTATGTAGTAGCTCCGTCGGCCTCATGTGCAGCTTTTGTCAAAACATTCTATCCTCGTATCCTTGAAGGAGAGCATGAATGCGTCACCTCTACACGCATCAAAGACATCGTGGAATTTCTCCACGACATCATTCAGGTGAGGTCTTTGCCCAGCAAATTTCCACATGTTGTGAGTGTACACAACAGTTGTCATGGTGTACGAGAATTAGGACTGTCTTCTCCTTCCGAGAGAAACATCCCCCAATATAATAAAATTATAGACTTATTGAACCTTGTAGAAGGTATCACGGTGAAAGAGCCTGAACGCCCGGATGAGTGCTGTGGGTTCGGTGGAATGTTCGCCGTAGAAGAGCCTGCGGTCTCTACTCGCATGGGACGCGACAAGATTGCGCGTCACATAGCTACCGGAGCTGAATATATTACAGGCCCCGATAGCTCGTGCTTGATGCACATGCAAGGCATTGCCAAGCGCGAAAACAAGCCTATCAAATTCATTCATGTAGCAGAAATCTTAGCAGCAGGACTATGAGCACATTTCATTCTAAGAACGCCACATTATTTAATAAAGATGTGGAAAAGACCACATGGCACGACCAAACCTTTTGGTCAGTACGCGCCAAGAGGGACATCATGGCCAAGCAACTGCCCGAATGGGAGACTCTACGCGACCATGCCAGCGCTATCAAGAAGCATACCATCACTCATCTAGCCGACTATTTGGAAATGTTTTCCAAGAATTTGGAGACCCGAGGTGTCATCGTGCATTGGGCCAAAGATGCCGAAGAGTTCAACAAGACGGTACTTGATATTCTCGAAAGTCACAAAGTGAAGAAGATGGTGAAATCGAAATCCATGCTCACAGAAGAGTGCGGAATGAACGATTATCTCATGAGTCGCGGCATAGACGTTGTGGAAACCGACCTTGGAGAGCGCATCATCCAATTGCTCCATCAAAGTCCCAGCCACATCGTGATGCCTGCTATTCACTTAAAACGAGAAGAGGTTGGGCGCATGTTTGAGGAAAAAGGTATCAGCAAAGAGATTGGAAATTACGACCCTACCTACTTGACACGCTGCGCACGCTATCACCTTCGTGAGGAGTTTATGGGAGCAGAAGCCGGCATGACAGGCTGTAACTTCGGTGTGGCAAGCACGGGGGATTGTGTGGTTTGCACCAATGAGGGAAATGCCGACATGACCACTTCGATGCCAAAGTTGCACATCGTGTCAATGGGTATAGAGAAATTGGTACCCGACTACGACTCATTGGCCGTATTCCAGCGCCTGCTCTGTCGTTGCGGAACAGGTCAACCTACCACCACCTACACCTCTCATTTCCGCCAAGCACGTCCGGATGCCGAGATGCACGTGATTCTTGTAGACAATGGTCGTAGCAATATGCTCGCCGATGACGACCACTGGAGAAGCATGAAATGCATTCGTTGTGGTGCTTGCATGAACACTTGTCCGGTCTATCGTCGGTCGGGTGGATATAGCTACACATACTTTATTCCCGGCCCAATCGGCGTAAACTTAGGTATGTTGAAAGATCCACAGAAGTACAGCGACAACGTCAGTGCATGCTCATTATGCTTGAGTTGCGACAACGTATGCCCCACTCACGTCGATCCGGGAAGCCAAATCTATCTCTGGCGGCAACGGCTTGACAGTTACGGCAAAGCTGATCCGATGAAGAAGACCATGTCTATGGGGATGAAAATGCTATTCAATTCGCCCACCCTCTATACCACAGCTTTGAAGTTTGCACCACTTGCCAACTACGTACCAGAAGCTCTCACACATCTCCAAAGACTCAATCCGTGGGGCATCGGACATGCCAAACCGGAATTTGCCAAGAAGTCTTTCCACGAATTATGGAACGAGGGAAAAGTAAAATAATCCATTGTTGCGACTAAACGAACATAGAAATGAACAAGGAAGAATTATTCGCCAAATTACGCGCCAACACTAAGGAGCAGTTTGACATGCCCGATATGAACATCAACGGCATCCGCTATGAGGACACCGTCAAGCAATTTATTCAAACGACTATCACCTCCGGTGGAAAGATAGTGGAAGCCAAGAAGACCGACGACTTAAACGAAATCGTACGTCAGGCTTACCCCGAAGCGCAAGTATTTGCTAGCAATCTACCGGCCATTACCATTGCTCAAAAGAATCCTGATACCGCGGCTGAAGCCGCAGACCTTAATGGTACCGATGTCGGAATTATTCAAGGAGAGGTTGGGGTGGCTGAGAATGCCTGCGTATGGGTACCTCAAACCATGAAAGAGAAGTCTATCATGTTTATCTCAGAGAATCTGGTTATCCTGCTCGATCGCCAAAACATCGTCGATAACATGCACGATGCTTACAAGCGTATCAAGATGGATGAACGATATAACTTCGGTACTTTCATCAGCGGACCATCTAAAACGGCCGACATCGAACAGTCTCTTGTCATGGGTGCACAAGCAGCTCGCAGCGTAACGGTGGTCATCTTAGACTAAGCATCAATCAGTTGGGCACTGTTCAAGCATCTTGATTGATTTACTGCCAAGACGGTTCAATTTTGCTGCCAAGCTTCTACAGCATCACTGCCTAGCCCCAACAGCAATGTTGCCTCACTCTTGCAGTGAAGCTAGATAAAAAAAGACG
>NZ_JRPT01000094.1:0-6908 GCF_000762865.1 Prevotella sp. S7 MS 2
ATCCCGAACTCGCGTATATTCTATTTTCCTTAATCATGATTCGAGACCTCTGCAAAACCTTCATTTATAGAGAAATTTCCATTTAGTTGTGTTTAGAAGCATATTTCAACGTATATATTGGTATAATTGATGCAGTCAAACGATTATTATCATCTATATTTGTGTCCAATTTTCTTTTATTTGAGAGCATTTGACACAATTATCCCTGGCGTTCGATATAAGTTGTAGGCAACAGCCTCCATAATATGCTGTGCATGTGTTTTGGCAAGTCCTACATATCTTGCCGTTCCTCCCCCAAACCATCTGTGTATGGAACCAAAAGTGCGTTCCACCCTGTACCTGATTTTACTGATAGCCACATTGATGCGTTTCTCTCTTTCTGTAATCTTATGCGCCCTTGTTCCTTTGTGCATAATGTGACTTTTTAGTTTCATTCGGGCAAGTATCTCCTTGTTTTCTGCCGAGTCATAACCCTTATCAGCATATACGAGTGTCTTTTCCGGAAGATTTGCTTTTTTCAGGGGCGTTTCCAAATGCTTGATGTCGCTCTCATTAGCTGCAGTAGTCTCCTCTGCAAGAACCAATCCATTTTCATCTGTAACTGAATGCCGTTTGTATCCAAAGTGGAGCCTTCCCATTTTCTTGATCCAGCGTGCCTCTCCGTCCACATTGGGCTTGAGTTTCTCCTTGAGCATAGCTTTCTCGGATTTTAACTTACCCGTTTCTTCATCCCTGTCCTCAACTATCTCATACTCCTTGCGACCACGTGGACGACGAGGACTATCGGTAATGCTGGCATCGACGATAGCCCCACGTTTGACAATAACACCATGTTGCTCCAGCTGACGGTTAATCTCATTCAGTACCATATCATAAAGGTCTGCCTCTACAAGTATGTTACGGAAACGACATACCGTCGTGCTATCAGGAGCAACATCTTCCAAACCCAGTCCTACAAAGCGGCTGAAAGACAAACGATCGTTAACCTGCTCCTCAACCTCACCATCACTAAGACCATACCAAGTACGGAGAAGTTCTATCTTGAACAGCACAAGACTATCATAGCTCGGACGACCTGTTGCCTTGTTACCTTTGGTGTAGGCGATTTCAATAATACCACGGATTGGATTCCAATCGATAATTTTATCTATCTGAGAAAAGAAGGTCTGCTTGACCCTACGCTGACCGACTAATAGGTCGGCAAAGTTGAGAGAGGAGAGTTGCTGTTTCATACTATAAAAGTACGAAAAAATAATGATATAAACAAATTTCTAAACTAAGAGTTTTGCAGAGTTCTCGATTCCCTAATCCATCATCTCTTATTCTTCCTCTCTATCTCATTCTCCCTCCTCTCTAGAGATGGCTAAAATGGGGCTTATCTTTTATTCTATCAAACAAAAAAAGAGATGATGGTCGCTCAACCATCATCTCTTTTCATATTTTTCAAATCCATCACCCTCTATTGAGGAGGAACGGAATGAGTCGTCTTACTTCTCAGCATGACCACCCGCCATAGCAGGCCAGTTCACATTCTGATACATTTGGCTATTCTTGAGGTCGCGATCTGCAGCTGCTGTACGCAAGTCAGAGATACCAAGCGGGCTAAGATAGTATGCCTCATGCCAATTATAACCATCACGCAATTCATTAGAAGCAGCCATAGAGCGACTATAAGGACGGATGTATAGACCCTGAGCCTTGGAAGAAACGAGAGCATCGCTTGATTCATCAGCCTTCAAATCGCTACCATAAGACTTATACATTTCTGTCCAAAAGTTTACACCTTCAGGTATCCACTTCTTTGTAATCATGCGGTCGAATGAACGCCAGCGAATCAAATCTGCATAACGTAGACCTTCACCTGCCATCTCGTTCATACGTTCACGACGGATATTATACAACATCTTACTTACCTGATTGGTACCGGAATAAACACCAAAGTCCACTTCTTTATTCAAGTCTGTAGCTGCAATTGTTGCATCAAAATCAGGACTTACACCTGCACGCTCGCGCAAAGCTTTCCAATATGCTTTTGATGTTTCATCAATAGAATTACCATTGTTCAATTCACAATCAGCCTCCATATAGTTCAGCATCGCTTCTGATACACGGAATATAGGGCATGCGTCAGTACCTTGGCGGTTGTCATCAGGAGTCTGAGTATAGTCATATGTATAGTACTTACGTGGCTGATAACCGGTGATGCAACGGATTTCCTGATTAGTATTGGTAATATGGGTCTGAAGGCCAGTCTTCTCATCTTTACCATAATCATCATATGTCTTACCGGAATAGGGAGATGTCGGATCGGTATCAATCAACTGCTTTTCATCCCAAACAAACAACTGTAGACGTTCATCGCGACCCTCTTTTGCGTCTGCGATAGATACGTCACCCTTATAGTTGCTATCTGCATACTTAGGTTTACCACTCTTCATCAAGAAAGATTCTACAAATGCACGCGTATAGCCATCGGCACAACCTACTTTCACACGATAAGGAACATCGTGAGTATAACCTAAGCTACGACTATACTGCTTCCATAGCAATACTTCAGGAACATTGTCCAAAGCCGGCTGACTAAACATCTCGAAATAAGCATTCCATCCTGTTGGTGTACCTACAGCTGGTTGCATCTTGTGTGTACTCGCAGTAATAGTACTACCAACTTGCTTTGCAGCCTCTTTTGCTTGTTCCAAGAAGAACTTTATCTCTCCGGGAATATCAAACTTCTTACCACTGTTGTAAGCCATTTTCGCACCCGGCCAATTAGCATCGCCCGGTACGCGCCCTGAGCCCTGATGATATTTCTCGAAAGTTCCTTCAAATAAAGCCACTCTTGATTTAAATAACAAAGCTGCTTCCTTATTTAATCGTTGTCCATTATATACAGAACGGGCATATAAGTTTTTGGCAGCTACATCCAAATCACTCAAAATAAAACGAGCCACCTCATTACGAGGAACACGTTGGCTGACAGCAACCAAAGAGTCATTGTTGTCTATCAACACTTTCTTTACAACAGGAATATCGCCATAGTTAGCCAACAAATTGAAATAAAGCATGGCACGCATAAAGTAAGCTTCACCCAAACAGTTGTTAACCATAGTTGGATCACCGCTAATAGACTTAGCTGCCATACCTTTTTCTACTTGATCTATGAGATAATTACAAGTACGGATTCCACCATAACTATCCTGCAATACCTTACCGGCAGATACTTCCCAATGGTTATCAGCAAACTTAGTCGTATTGCCTCCTAAACCTTTTACAAAGATATCGGTATTCTGGTCAGAGGCAGCCTTACCATCATGCCAACCACCCCAACCGTGTGTTGCACTTGCAAATGGGGTCACAATATAACTATCATAGTATTTATTGAGATAAGAAGCCAACTGGTCGGCACTCTTATAATAAGATTCCGGAGTGATTTGACTCACTGGTTCTAAGTCGAGTAAATCGTTACACGATGTTGTTGCCAAGGTGGCAGTAGCCACCACAGCAAACATACTTATATTTTTAATATTGATTTTCATAATAAAGAAATGCTTCTGATATTCTAATTAGAAACTAACATTTACACCAAAAGAGAATGTACGCTGCAATGGATAGAGCTTACCTCCACCCCATGCGCCACCCAAAGCTTCCGGATCGAAGACATTAGAAAGACTGGTAATAGTGAACATATTGTCGCAAGAGAAATAAATGCGGCAGTTGCTTAAACCTGCACGTGAGATAAGTGCATGCGGCAAACTATAACCTATCTGCATGTTCTTACAACGCATGTAAGCGGCACTTTGTAAGAAGCGAGTCTGTGTCTTATTGTTCTTTCTAATATCACCACTCAAGTAAGGACGTGGGTAATAAGCGTTAGGATTCTCTTCTGACCAATAGTTCAAATGCTCCTTGAATACAGTAGACTGCCACATATTACCTTGAGCACCCCAGAAGTAAGCTGCATCCTCAGCAAACATCCAATCGCGTTTCATCACACCTTGGAAGAAGATAGAGAAGTCGAAGCCCTTGTATTCTGCGTTCAATGTAATACCGAAGTTATAACGTGGAGTAGTATTACCAATCACCTTCAAGTCGCCATGGTCACCGATGGTACCGCTACCAGAGTTAACGACACCCTTATCAAGTTCTTTACCATTCTCGTCAACACGGTCTACGAGGTTGCGATACATAATATCGCCGGCTTGCCAGTTGCTCCCCCAATTAGGATTGTTGTTCTTTCTCCATTCGTCCATTTGTTCCTTGGTCTGAGCGATTCCTTCGGTCTCATAACCCCAGATTTCACCCATCTTCTTACCATTATAATTGCTATATATACTCTGATTTTCGAATTTGCCATCATAAGGATAAGTCAAAACCTTGGCAGTTGCATCAGAAAGGTTCAACTTAGCACCGTACTTCACGTCACCGATATGGTCGCGCCATCCGATTTCAAATTCCCAACCGGTAGAACGCATATCGCAGTTATTAGTCTTAGGAGCATTAGTTCCCAATACAGAACCCAAGATAGGAGCAGGACCTATCATATTTCTTGTTGTACGACTGTAAACGTCGAACGAACCAGTCAACCTATTATTGAATGCAGCCCAATCAAGACCAATGTCCCAAGTCTCAACAGTTTCCCAAGTCATGCTAGAGTTTACTATGCCCGGCAAACCTGCAACATTCTGTTGACGACCATTAATCAACCAGCTACTAGCTACAGATGCAATTCCCTGCTCTTGATAGAATGGATACCAATCCCAGAAACTTTTGTAAGTAGAGCTGGTGTTACCCAACTGTCCCCAAGAAGCACGAAGCTTCAAAGTACTGATGGTATTGCTCAATGGTTCAAAGAATTTTTCTTTAGCAATGTTCCAACCAGCCGAAACAGAGGGGAACCAAGCCCAACGTCTATCACTGGTGAAGCGAGAAGAACCGTCATAGCGAAGATTGAACTCAAACAAGTAGATTCCATCGTAATCATAGTTGATACGGCCAAAGTAACCGGCTGTAGCACGATTCCAATAAGAATCACTAGCTTTCTTATTTGCCTGAGTCTGACTCAAGAAAGGGAAATCAGGCGTAGTGAGCTGTTCACCAGAACCTGTCGCACTATCTTGGTTGTAGCGTTCATAGTTCATACCGAGCAAAACTTTCGCATTGTGCAAACCGAAACTACGAGTATAGTCGGTATAAACATTGACAGCATAATAATCTTGACGGAATCTATAATCATAATACTTTGTTACAGTGCCATATCCACTGTCGCGCAATGAAGGCTTATTGTCTTTATTATAAGTATAGATAGGCAATGACGCATTGGTTTCTTTATAGTTATTAACACGCAAAGCACCATCTGCATGGATATTCCAACCTGCAAGAGGAGTAAACGTAAAGTTAAGTTGCTGGGTAAAACTGTCGTCGAATGTCTTATAAACACCACCGTTTTCCAACTCTTCAATTTCCATTCCACCCATCCAGTGACCATTAGGATCTACAACAGGACAAGTCGGCCAACGACGAGCAATATTATGGAAGAAGAGCCCTGTCAAGTACTGAGGGCGCTCAAAGTTCTTGCGAGTCCACTTGGTAGCATATTCTACACGAGCCCAAGAAGCTAACTGTGCGTTGATTTTGCTATTCATGGTGTAGCGCTTCAATTGGTCGTGACCATGACGAATCAAACCATTTTCATGCAGATAGCCGCCACTAATCAACCAGCTGAACTTCTCTGTACCACCGCTCAAACTCAAGTTATGCTGCGTAGAAGGCACATTCTTTTTATAGAATTCAGAGAACCAATCGGTATTGGCAAACGATGCTGTATAAGCATTCCAGTCCGTTTTACCAGCAATTGTACCGTAATATTCCGGTTTTGTTGGATCAGTGAATTCACCGTTCATATACTTCTTGATATTCTCTAAAGTCTCATCAGAGAATTGGTTAGAACCACCGGCATTACGACTGGCAACATTGAAATAATTAGCCCACTCCAAAGAGTTAGCCATCTCAGGCAACTGAGTAGCTGTACTGAAGCGTACGTCACCGGAATAGTTCACTTTCACTTTACCGCTCTTACCACTCTTGGTAGTAACAAGAAGTACACCGAAAGCAGCACGTGTACCATAGATAGAAGCCGAAGCTGCATCTTTCAATACCGATACGCTCTCAATATCGTTAGGGTTCAAAGAGTTCAAGTCGCCTTCAATACCATCAATCAATACCAATGGAGCATCTGAAGAACCCTCACCGATAGAACCTGTACCACGAATAGTGAACGACATACTGTTGTTCAACTGTCCACCATTGTTGTTGGCAGAGAAAGTAAGACCAGACACAGTTCCTTGTAAAGCCTGCGTAACATTGGCAACCGGGCGGTTCTCCAAAGCTTCTGAACCTACCATACTGATAGCTCCGGTCACATTGACTTTCTTCTGTGTACCATAACCTACAACAACAACTTCGTTCAGACCGTGAGAGTCTTCTTGAAGAGTGGTGTTGATTTCCTGTCCATTCCAAACCACCTCCTTGGTTTTATAACCGATATAAGAGATGAGAATGGTACTTCCCTTACCTACATTAGGAAGAGAGAAGTTCCCGTCAAGGTCGGTAATGGCACCATTCTTGCTACCTTTTACGGTGACAGAAGCACCGATAATAGGTTCACCAGACTGATCTTTTACCACACCTGTACATTTAGATACTTGCTGGGTTATAGCAACTCCAGCTGTGTTTCCTGCGCTGACTGTCGCAGGGAAACCTCCTGCTGCCGAAAGAAGCAGCAATAACATTTGATTTAAATGATTAGACATAAAGGTAAATATTAGATATTTATTTATTTTATTAATAACAATTATTCTTATCTTAGGAATTTAGGAATCTTAAAAATATAGCCTCAAAATTACATAATG
>NZ_JRPT01000095.1:0-6236 GCF_000762865.1 Prevotella sp. S7 MS 2
ATAAAATCATCTCACAAATAGTAAAATCCTGATTATTAGAAGTCTGAGAAGGATCTGTGTCAAAGGGGGAACGAATAAGAAACGAGCGAGTTTCTTTCCAATTCTTTATTCTGCGATGTCTCAAAGAACCTTCTGTTAATGCTGCAAAGATAGCAATTTTCTCGTAGAAAACAAAGTGGACGGGAAGAAATTGGACTATAAACTTAGAATTTCTTACATCTTAGTTAAATTCTCTTCATAGTCCTTTTTCGATGAGATATTTATATCGATAAGATGTTGATAATCAGAATATTTTTTTAATAAGTCAGTTCTAATTGAGTGTCGTAACTATGAAAACGAAGCCTTCTCAAATAGCCATGAGATGCAATATAGTGCAATAAAACAAAAAAATCCTCAAAAATAATTTCCGATTTCTTTGGATTTCTCAAGAATGTTATATACATTTGCCAATGAGGATATAACTAATAATAGGCTTATGGTCGTAACTCATTCTTTGAATGGATTTCACTCTCCGTCTACGGAATATATCCTTCTTATTCGTGGCGTTTGAGTGTTGGCTGAAATTAGGGCAAGATAATTTCAGCCATAAGGATTTATTGCACATTCTGAGTTATCCACTTTTTCTAATTGGGCAAAAAAGAAGGGGGTTGCCATAAATTTCGTTAAAACAACGTCTGATGTGATAAGAGAATTAAATAAATCAAAAAGAGATAATGACAAAATCACAGAATTGTCAATTTTCTCACATGGTACAGCGAGCAATGTTGCATTTGGATATGAAAATACAGTGGTTGAATATACCGATATAGAAAATCCTACAAATATGAATAACTATAATATAGGACAGTTAAGCCGTGAAGATTTTGCGAATAGTGCAAGGATAGATTTATATTCATGTAATTCTGCTTCGTTGTTTGGATTTGGAAAGAAAACTTTTGCTACAACTGATGCAATGATAAAAGCTGTAGATATAGGACGAAGTTTTGCAGAGCAATTATCATTACAAAGTGGAGCTAGGGTCACAGGTGTTGTTGGAAGAACGGATTACTCGCCTGTAATTAGTGGACAATTACCAACTTTAGGTGGTATGGGTGGCCCAAATAGTCCTTCTGTACGTGATTGAAGTAGCGCAATTCGTTTGAATTTTACTCCAACAAGGAAGAAATAATGGAAAAAATATATTCTTTGTTATTACTTATAATATTTACATCTTGTTCGGTCTCGCCTAATTCTACTCCCAACAGCAGAAAAGGTGATATCGTGCAAGATGCGGATATTACAATGATTGATAGCTCTTTTAATATTAAATACTATTCTGGTGGTAAACATTATTTAGAGGATTATATTACTGTCGGTAATGGAAGAATAGTGTTTAGTAAACGTTGGTCATGTTTGATTAGCATAAGTGTACAAAATATTGTAGAAGGGCAGGATACAATAGAACGGGTATATCACTTTGACGATGAAACGCATAGATTATCGCATTCCTTTACGAAAATTCAGAATAAGCTCCATGGAATGGCAGTATATTATACAGATTCAGGAGAAGTGGAAAAACTTGTATATTATGATGAGGAGGGAGAACCGACCGAGTTAGACAAAAAAGTTTCTGTATCATTAATCAAAAAGGCTTGTCAGGAAACTATATATAACAATATTGATTCATTGAAAATTGTAGGAATAAATAAGAAATCTTTTAACAAAGTTTCTATAGATTACTACAAACGAAAGGGAAAAGGCATTTTGTTTATAGGAACATTATGCTTTGTTATAGGTCGGAAAGGAACTTTGGAAGCTATCTTTACACTATGTAGTAGGCGTGGCTCCCATTTTTTTAAATGTGGAGAGGGTTATTATTTTGATTCTGTAAATCATTATTTGCAGTCAATCAAGAAATACGAAAATAATATGCAATATGGGAAAATCCTGTATCTTGATAAAGATGGGATTATTGAAAAAATTAGCTATATACACAACAAGTAATGGCTTCACCTACGACGCTTTGGGCAATGTACTCACCAAGCAGACAGCCAACCTCAAAAAAGAGGGCAAGACCATCAATTACGAGTACGATTACGGACGTCTGACGGCTATCAACTATCCCGACCATCCGGAGAACAACGTGAAGTACCACTATGGTGGTATCAACTCTTCTCACAACCGTATCGGCAGACTGATGCTCCGTGAGGACGGCAGTGGTGCTATCGAGTACTACTACGGCAAGATGGGTGAGGTCTTGAAGACGGTACGCACACTGATTGTACCTAATCAGGCAGTGGCTACCTACGTCACGCAGTGGAAGTACGACAGCCACAACCGCCTCTTGGAAATGATTTACCCCGATGAGGAAAAGGTCACCTACGGCTACAACCTCGGTGGACAGGTAGACCATGTGCGTGGCTACAAGTCTTACGGCTACGACTATGTGAACAAGATAGGTTATGATAAGTTTGAGCAGCGCACCTATCTGAAGTATTGCAACGGAGCGGAGACGTTCTACAGTTACGACCCTGCACGCAGACGTTTGCAGAACCTCGCGGTGAATGCTAAGGCAGGTACCATCATGGACAATGCCTACAGCTACGACGCAGTAAGCAACGTGCTTGGTATTAAGAACAATGCTCCACTCCCACAGAGTGGCAAGGCAGGCGGGCAGATGAGCCATAGTTATACTTATGACCCACTATATCGTTTGGCAAGCGCAACAGGTACTTATAAGGGAACGGACAATAAAGCAGCTTCTTATACGTTATCTATGGGCTACGACAACATGCACCGTATCACGAGTAAGAAGCAACACCTCTCACAGACAGGTGTACAGTTCGAGGGCACGCTCAACGCAGGCTACGAACTCGCTTATACTTATCAAAAGGCAGATGGCAGGAAGTTCCAACTCGACAATGTCCGTGACATCAACTACCGCACGGAAGAAACTCCTACGGACAGCACCAATATCAACAACGGACACAAGTACACTTACGACCTCAACGGAAACCTTGTCTATATCAATACCTCACGTGTAAAGAAAGACGGTAAGGAAGATGAAAAGGCAAGTGAGCAGAAGTTCAAGTGGGACGAGGAAAACCGCTTGTTGGCAGTGGATGAAAACGGTTTTGTGAGCAACTATTGGTATGATGCCGATGGTGAGCGCACGGTGAAGACCTCAGGCGAAAACGAAGCCATCTATGTGAACTCCGAGTTCTCAGGTGGCAATACTGGTACAGCACGCTTCTCGCTCTATGTCAGCCCATACTTGGTTGCTGGGCAAGGTGGCAAATATACGAAGCATATCTACATTGGCTCGCAGCGTATTGTCAGCAAGCTTGGCGACTTGGCTTCTTATGGTGCAGACCCAAGACGAATACCGTATGCAGGCAATGAAGCTGATGGTCTTACTATTGACTACAAGGATAAGTATGCAAAGCAACTGCAATCCATTAAGGATAACTACAAGGCGTTTGACCAACCTTATAACGGTAAGGACAATGACGACTACGTGAACGGTCAGGGTTTCTGTTGCAACGATGGTACGCCGGAGGCGGCACAAGCAAGGGCACGCACAAGGGCTGCAAACGGTAATTTCAAACCCAACGACGACTACGAAAAGATGCAGTTCTACTACCATCCAGACCACTTAGGAAGCAGTAGCTATATCACCAATCTTGACGGCGAAGTATCGCAGCATATCGAGTATGTACCGTTTGGCGAAGTGTTCATCGAAGAGCGCAACAATACGTGGAACACGCCGTACCTCTTCAACGCTAAAGAGTTTGACGAGGAAACAGGTATGTACTACTATGGTGCAAGATATATGGATCCCCAAAATTCTATGTGGCTGGGGGTTGATCCGCTAACGGAGAAATATCCGAATTTAACAGGATATTGCTACACAAATAATAATCCTGTCAAGTATATTGATCCAACTGGTACAGATTGGTATAGAAATGATGAAACTGCTGCTATTTTCTGGCAGGAAGGGAATGCCAACTCTATAACATACGATGGTCAGGAGTATAGAAATATAGGTGAAACATATAGTATATATCAATCTGGAATGAGATACGATTATCAGCAGGATAAGATTATAAAAGTATCCGATGCAAGTGATAGGTTTAATGTAGAAGGTGGGCAATATATACCTAAGAGTTTTATAACAGATGATGGAACTAAAGTTAGTGTAACTTTTAAGTATAAGAGTCCAACTGGGGGTTGTGGTGATTATGCATTGTCAAAAGATGCTGTTAGTTTATTAATTAAAGGGATAAACGATGCTAATATTTCTGGCGCAGGAATTACTTCTATTGATGTTTCTACAACTACAACTGGGAAACATTCCCCTTCAAGCAATCATTATGCATCAAATGGAGGAAGAGCTATAGACATTGACATGGTAAATGGAATCCCAGTTAAAAATCCTAAATCACATGAAAAAGTTGATGCTTTTCAACGTGCAATTAGAGAGAATCCTATCTTAAGAGAGAATTTTGGACCTCATATACAAGAAAAAGAGGGGAAAACTAAGAGGATCTCTGGGCATAATAATCATATTCATATTGCAACTCAAAAGCGATGAAAAAATATAGGGCATGTTTTTTAAGCATAATTATATTGTATTGCTATATAGGATTACCTATTTATTCACAGAATAAGGATACTTTGTGCATTCACGGAGATTTTGTTTGTACAATAGGTAAATATTTGGTTTATTGTCAAAATAGCGATGATACGGAAGCGATTGAAAGGAAACTGCAAAGACTGGATATAAGGAATTACCGCAACCACAGTTATTGTATCGATTCAACCATGACCTCGAATTGCTTAAAGATCTCGGACTCTGCACTGATATATGCAAAAGGTAGGAATATTATACTTTGGCATGTTCCTCAAAATGCAAAATATATTTATTGGCATTCAAAGCAGAATTTACCCATTGTGAACCTAGCTCAAAGTCGGAATAGGGATTATTTAATGGTGAGTCGAATAGATTACGAAGCAGAAGAGATGCTATTAACAATTATGGGAAAGAAAATGAATATTCTTTTTGAAAAGAAAATTAAGCTAAATGGTATGGAGATAGAGGGGGCGATTCCTATATCGTATGCCATTGAATCTTGTTTTGTTATTCTTGTCCAGGACAAATTATATCTCATCGACTGTGAAAGATTAAAGATTAACTTAATCACGAATCATTGTGATGTTTTTACCACCAGTACTCACTCAATTATCTATTACAAATTTATTTCAGATGATAAAACTAGAGGATATGAGTTGATACCATCCCGAAACGAAATACAAGAAATAGACAGGAGTCTTGAACAATCCTTATATGATTGTCCTCTGACTTGGTTGTTTACTTCAAGAGTTAACGACGAAAATATTCCCATATATTACGTATGCGGAAAAGCGTATCGATTAGAAAAACATAATTGGCAAGAAATTCCTAAAATAATTATCTATCAAGATAAAGCAATTAGTATTACCGTCCCAATTATTAATGGTACTTTTCAATATAACTGGTTCAGTTTTTCTTTTCTTAATGATAGTGATTGGTAATGCTTCAGATTGGGAGTTGTGAAAATAGGGTCTTGATTATCAGGACTATCTGATAAATTAAAAATGCGAAGGCAGGAATTAGCGCTTTGCCTTCGCATTATTTTCGCAATTATAGCATAAGCAAATGAAGCAACAGGATAGTTTTGGAACTTTATGCTCCAGATTGGGAGTTAAGTTTTTATGTCCCTATTGTCAATCTGAGTCAATCGTCAAAAGTGGGAAGAATTGCAATGGCAAACAACGCTACCAATGCAAATATTGCCACAAGCGCTTTATCACCGACTACACCTACAAAGCCTATCTTCCTGACACCGATTCCAAAATCATCCAACTGACCAAAGAGGGATTAGGCAATCGCAGCACGGTACTAACGTTGGGTATTATGATTTATCAGTATTTATTCATGTCTACTCTCAAGATTTTTTGTCAGCTGTACTGCTTGTTGTTGCAGTCTAATAAGAAGTTGTGAATAGGTTTCGAGTTTGCTGAGCAGTTGTTGAGCAGTGGCGACAGAATGATAAGTATTGAGGGCTTTCACGGCTTCGTTGTATAGCATGCCTATCTTATGAGTCATGGCAACGATTTCGGAGAGTTTCTCCAAGTAAGGTTCTTTTGCAGGGTCTTGGGTGATGACCTTAAAGGCTTCACCTAAAAGTCTTGCTCGGACAAAATCACTTTTCGAG
>NZ_JRPT01000096.1:0-6137 GCF_000762865.1 Prevotella sp. S7 MS 2
GAAGAAAAAGTTTAGAAATTAATATCATTTTTCTAGCTTTTTGACAAAACCAACAAAGTGACTTTATTTTCACCTTATTATATATATAACATTTCTATTTCTCTTGCTTATCAAGTATCAATTTCATACCTCACTACAGCAAACTACGTTTTACTTCACATGGATTTCCTACAGCCAACGAGTCGTCCGGAATATCGTGCACAACTACCGAACCGGCTCCGATAATACATCTTTTACCTATCTTCACACCGGGTAGAACTATCACTCCACCCCCTAACCAAGTATCTTCACCTATTACAATGGGATGAGATGTCTCTTGTGACTTCCTACGAGCCACATAATCCATCGGGTGTTGCGGCGTGTAGAACTGGCAAGCAGGCCCAACTTTCACATGGTCTTCAAATGTCACAGTGGCTCCATCGAGTACCACACAATTGTAATTAACAAACACATGATGCCCCATCCGTATGCCGTTGCCATGGTCACAGTGGAATGGCGGGCATACGGTAGAGTCATTCGGAATTCCGGGAATCAGGTCTTGAATCAGATCACGATACTCTTCACTATCAAGAGTCAGCGTCTGCAATCGAGCGCATATCTCTTTCGCATACGTCAAACTAGCCAATATCTCTGTATCGGAAAAGTCGTATAACTGCTCCGACCGCATCTTCTGGAATTCCGTCATATTTACATTATTTTGTTTCCCCAGCCTTCAGATAGCCTACTTTCAGATTGGTTATCACACTCTTGAACTGTCCGGCTTTCTGTAATGGGAATACAAGCGTACGCAGATAGTACATATCTCCACGCTTACCGAAGTTGACTTTCTTCACATCCAAGCTACTTACTTTCTTGCCATTCAGGTAGAGTACTGTATTTTCAGACGTACCTTCGATGGCTACATGAGCTTTCTCACCGGGATAAAGGTTCACACCAAAGTTATACAGATAACCGTCGCGACTGAATCCAAGGAACCCACTAGCAGGATCAGCCAGATAGAATTTTGCCTCAGGAGACTCAAACAATACTGTTCCGGGAGCCTCCGGACAAGCATCTATATCGAATTCCACGCGGTAATTCCATCCCATTTGCTCAACACCTGTTTCCTGTCCGGGTGTCACTTGAGCCAACTGCAATGCGAAATCTGCACCATGCTTACCAAGCACATTCTGCCCCACTGCCTCACTCAATCCTTGGCATTTATCCTTAAACTCGGCATAAGAGAATGTCGGTTTCGCCCCCGTCCACATTTTGGTAGCTAGTGCTTGCATAGAAGGCAATACACGATGATAAACATCTTGCAATCCTACACCATTGCCAACAATATCATTCCATACGGCAAACATACCACCTTTAATCTGCGGATAGCGTTCCGGGAACACCGCTCCATTGATATTGGCCGGCGTCCATTCTTTATAGAGTCGCTCATTCTCTAGGTAATCATAATAGTAACCAGCCTTCGGAACTATGTAAACATCTCTATCAGGAATACTGATAATATCATAACCTAACTTCATCATCTCGTCAGGTTTTGCATAATCATTAGACCACGACTGCATCATCACATCTTTTACCTTGATTGGAGTCTTCCCATAAGCGTGGGTTTGTTGTCCCCAAACCATAGCCTTCTTACCGAAACTCTCTACATAACGGATATATCTATCGGTGAAATAGCGGAATTTCTCGCGCAGTTCGGCAGTCTTGTTAGAATACTCATCGGTACCGATGTGCACCCATTTGCTGCGAAACACAGGATTTGGCCCCTCTATATATTCCTTGAACAGAGCATCCAAGAATGTATAAGTATCAGGGTTGAACAAATCAAGATGATCCATACCATACTCTTTGCTAGCCAAATCGGGACGATATTTCGTGATAGCCAATGAGTGAGCCGGCACGTCGATTTCCGGGATTATCTCCACACCTAGACTGTCGGCATACTTCTGCAACTCTATAAACTCTTTCTTAGTATAGAATCCATCACGCGCTGTCAGTCCGGGATATGTATCGCACTCCAATCTGAAAGCAGCCTGTGTCTTCATCCAATCATTATCAAAAAACTGCTTAAAACCACAGTCCGTCAAATGTATATGGAAAGTATTCATCTTATAGTATGACATCAATCGCACATACTGCCGCAACGAACGCATGGGGAAGAACTTACGACCGCAGTCAAGCATAAAGCCACGAACTGCGTAATCAGGACTATCCATCAACGCACCACAAGGCAATGTATGCGCCACACTTTGTTCCGCAATTTGCAGAATCGTACGTGTCGCCCAAAACATTCCTTTATTAGAAGGAGCCACTACCTTAGCCGACTCACCGATAGTCATGGTATAACTCTCCACATTGGCGCCTTTCTTGACTTTCACCGCGAACGCAATATCGCCTTTCTTGGCTTTCCCTTTCACGATAGGCAAGTGCTGTCCAAACATCGTAGCATAATCATCGGCAAAGCGTTGTAGCGTTTCAAGCATCATGGCATCACCTTTCTCATACGTAATACGTGTAGGAGTAAACACCCCTTCAGTACCTTTCCACGTCTTCAATTCGGGTACGGTAAACGGTTTTTCATTCACAGCCTGCATCAATATTGGCATGCAGAACAACAGACTAAATACAAAAGTCTTTTTCCAAAAGTTCATGATAATAGAAATTTGATATATTTTCTACCGGCAAAGTTAATCAATTTTCTGAAACAACATACATTTGATAACAAAATAAAAACTGGAAAAATGAAAGAAGAATATTTCTCCGGCTAAAAATAACACCCCCTTTCTTTGCAGCTCAAAATAGTACCTTATACGTATGTACGAATTCTATTCGCCTACATAGTACATTACTTTACAAGAAAAAAGTGTATCTTTGGCCTATCAACCAAAGTATACTACATGCGAAAAATCGCTTTTATCATACTTCTTTTTGCCACAATGCTGCCAGCACTCTGTCAAATTCGTGGCTACAAAACCGACTTTCAACTGTCGAAAAAAGATTTCTGCGACACCATCGATATAGAATATAAGGATGGGCAAGTGTACGTTCCCGTCATGATGAATGGCCAACGTAGATGGTTCAACCTAGACACAGGAAGCGGCCAAGGCATGGTGTATCCTGAATCATCTATAGATTATTGGCGAGAATTAGGAAACGGGGTGTCGCGCGATGCCAACGGTATAGCCGACACAGTCAAAGTGATTCAGCTGCCCGACTTCCGTCTTGGCCAGCTTACAGTGTCGGGTTATGTGGCCTCGATGATTGCCAACCGCCCCGTCAAAGCCAACTACGATGCCGCGGTGGCACCTCACCATGAACAACTCCCATGTCACTGAATACAATGCCATCGTCGCTACTAGTCAACACCAATGGGTAGCGATAAGGTTGCGTCTCAATGGGGTTATAAGCCATGGCATAACGGCCATCTGCCGTGCGTTGCCCCCAATTCTTTCCCCCAGCCATAATGAGCGAGGGCACTCTGACGGGCGTAGACCATGACTGTCCGTTATCAGATGATAGTGCTACCCACGACCATTTCCACAAAGCTACGGTCTTTCCGTCCTTCCTATGATAGTAAGAAGTGGCTTGTACGGTGTTGATAGAGTCTTTTAATGTATAGAATCCATCCACGCCACGGTCTTCATCTATCCACTGGAGCGTCTTCAACCTATCATTTAAAAGTGCATTGCAAGCTTCCACAAAGCCTTTATCACGCGACCGATGATAGAAAGGATATGCCGTATTCTTCTCGTTCCACTGTGCATGAGACGAGTAACGTAAGAAATAGATTTGACCTAACGAGCCATCGCGACGAATCTCGCGCACCACTCTACCGATACCACCTTTCTTAAACGGGTTGTAGCTATGCCCGTAAAAAGCCACCAAAAGCAGTCGTCCGTTCGGTGCAGTATAGAATCCCATGCGCTGATGCATGATGTAACCGTAATACGGTTTGGGGATGGTGACACCTTTAGGAGCCTGATATGGTGGAAAGCCCACAATGGGCTTATCCCAATGGCGACCATCGGTCGAAGTGACAAGAAAAGTTTGTCCCGGTGGTTGTTGCTCGTCCTTGGGATTACTAAGATACTCTAAGTAGAACTTCCCACGCCAATATGTGATGTTCGGCGCATGGTTGTACGTCCATCCAAACCCATCGGCCATGCCGGGATGCGTACGGTTTGCTCGCATCACCTGCGTGTTCTCCACACCTATTATATATGGTAATCCACCATCGTGCAGTCGCGGATTGCAAATTTCTCCACCCACATAGCTCACCGGTTCTTTCTCCGTACCTGTTTGGGCAAAGCTAGATATTGCTGTCAACAACAGCATAGCCGATACCAATACTTGCTTTTTCATTTTTATAATATTATTTTTGCATGGATGTTCAATTTAGGAGTTATCGGGAGTAAAATGGAGTAAAACAGAAGTTACCAGACAATAGTCCGTTATCTCCTGTTACTTCCTGTTATCTTCCATTATCTCCTGCTTGTACATCAACTTGCTTTTTCATTTTTATAATATATCTTTGTTTTAGCTTGATAATATCCCACAAAATTAGGAAAAAGGTTGCAGTTTATAACTATCTATACCATGATTTTATCACAAAACACGCTTGATTTCGTCTTTAAAAATGTAACTTCGCAGCATCAAACATTTATCTGTAACTCTATTTATATGCTTAAACAAATACTACTTTCAGCCATTTGTGTCGTTATTTCGCTTCATGCCAGCGCACAAGGCGATGTCTACGAACGTTCAAAGACCTATGAGTGGCCTACCGACCAACTCGTTATCAACAAACTACATCAATGGCAAGACCAAAAATTTGGCGTACTCTTCCATTGGGGAATATACTCCGTTCCCGGCATGGTAGAGTCTTGGGCCATCTGCGATGAGGACTGGGTGACACGCGATACCACCATGACTTATCAGCAATACAAAGATTGGTACTGGGGATTGGCCGACAAATTCAACCCCGTAAAATTCAATCCTGATCAGTGGGCCAGCGTCATGAACGATGCCGGAATGAAGTATATGATCTTCACCACCAAGCATCACGACGGCTTCTGTATGTTCGATAGCAAATACACCGACTACTCTATAGCTCATCATGCATTCAAAGACAACCCCAAACGCGATGTATTGAAATATGTGTTAGAGGCTTTCCGTAAGAAGAATTTTATGATAGGTACCTACTTCTCCAAGCCCGATTGGCATTCACAAGACTATTGGTGGGACGTATATCCACAGAAAGCACGCAACGTCAACTATGATATTAAGAAGTGACCGTGGCGTTGGGAGGCTTTCAAACAGTACACTTACAACCAGATGAATGAGATTCTTTCACGCTATGGCAAGGTAGATATCCTCTGGATGGACGGTGGATGGGTGTGCAAGGAGAACAATCAAGACATTGACATGCCTCGTATCGCTGAAATGGCTCGCCACAATCAACCCGGCCTCATCATGGTAGACCGCACCATCCACGGTCCTTATGAGAACTACCAGACACCCGAACGCACCATTCCGGAGACTCAATTAAACTTCCCATGGGAAAGTTGCATCACGCTAACCAATGATTGGGGATGGGTACCTCGCCCCACTTGGAAGTCGCCTATGAAGGTTGTGAACATCCTGACAGAGATTGTTGCCAAGGGCGGGAACCTTGTTCTTGGCGTTGGCCCTACTCCCGAAGGACTTATCCAACCCGAAGCTGTAGAACGATTGCACAAGATTGGCAACTGGATGCGTGCCAACGGAAAAGCTATCTACAACACCGTCACCACGCCCAACTACCACGATGGCAACGTATGGTTTACCGCCAATAAGGACGGGCGCACGCTTTATGCAATCTATACGTTGGCCGATGGTGAGACGCTTCCGTCTCAAATCCACTGGAAAGGTAACTTACCGAAAGGCAAAGTCGTACTGCTTTCCAACGGCAAAACATTGAAAACAAAGGTCAAAAATGGCGAAGTAACCGTAACATTACCCACCAGTATGAAGTCGGAATCATTTGCTATGGCATTCGTTCTTCAAAAGAAGAGCGTTTGATGAAGAATAAGGGCTACGAGATTATGGCTTATCGGCATAATTCCCATTAACTCCCCCTAACTTCCTTTTAACACCTTCAT
>NZ_JRPT01000097.1:2500-5366 GCF_000762865.1 Prevotella sp. S7 MS 2
GGTGCTGAACACCTTAACCTTGCCGGTGACGGTAACTCGTAGGTTCATTATGCAAAAGGCACGCCGTCACATATTGCTATGCTCCGACCGCTTGTAGGCGTATGGTTTCAGGAACTATTTCACTCTTCTCATCGAAGTGCTTTTCACCTTTCCCTCACGGTACTGGTTCACTATCGGTCTCATGGGAGTATTTAGCCTTACCGGATGGTCCCGGCAGATTCGCGCAGAATTCCTCGTGTTCCGCGTTACTCAGGATACCACTATGCCCCATTGTGCTTAGAGTACAGGACTATCACCGTCTATGGTTCTTCTTTCCAGAAAATTCCTCTCACACGCAAGATACAATGTCGTGGTCCTACTACCCCGGCGATGCGTTGCCACAACGCCGGTTTGGGCTATTCCCCGTTCGCTCGCCACTACTAGGGGAATCATTCTTTTATTTTCTATTCCTACAGGTACTAAGATGTTTCAGTTCCCTGCGTTCGCCTCTTGAACTTGGTCAAGATGACCGTCCTTCAGACGGCCGGGTTGTCCCATTCGGAAATCCTCGGATCAAAGATTATTTGCATCTACCCGAAGCTTATCGCAGCTTATCACGTCCTTCATCGCCTCCATGAGCCTAGGCATCCACCATACGCCCTTAATTACTTTCTTCGCACCAAAGGAAACTTTGGATGCTCATACTTGATACTGTTGTTATATTCTACAGTCTTGCTTGTGTCAATATGTCAAAGAACGGATGTAGTTGACGAGTCTTAAGTTGACAAGATAACGAGACGAACTCGTCAACTTGTTTACTCTTAACTTGTATACTACTAGAGTGGAGAATAACGGATTCGAACCGTTGACCCCCTGCTTGCAAAGCAGGTGCTCTAGCCAGCTGAGCTAATCCCCCTCAAAGAAGTAGTCCCAGGCAGACTTGAACTGCCGACCTCCACATTATCAGTGTGGCGCTCTAACCAACTGAGCTATAGGACTGTGTCCGGCTGCGTTCAGGCCTCTGGGCGAGAATGCCCGGCTTCCTTTTTCTCTTTATTATAGTAAACAGCTTCCGTAGTACAAGAAAAAAAAAGAGACGAACCTAATAGGTTTCTCTATACAAAACTATTATCGTACAGCTCCAGAAAGGAGGTGTTCCAGCCGCACCTTCCGGTACGGCTACCTTGTTACGACTTAGCCCCAATCACCAGTTTCGCCCTAGGCCGTTCCTTGCGGTCGCGGACTTCAGGCGCCCCCGGCTTTCATGGCTTGACGGGCGGTGTGTACAAGGCCCGGGAACGTATTCACCGCGCCATGGCTGATGCGCGATTACTAGCGAATCCAGCTTCGTGGGGTCGGGTTGCAGACCCCAGTCCGAACTGAGACCGGTTTTAAAGATTAGATCGTATTTGCATACGACCGACGCTCTGTACCGGCCATTGTAACACGTGTGTAGCCCCGGACGTAAGGGCCGTGCTGATTTGACGTCATCCCCACCTTCCTCACTCCTTGCGGAGGCAGTATCCTCAGAGTGCCCGGCATCACCCGATGGCAACTGAGAACAGGGGTTGCGCTCGTTATGGCACTTAAGCCGACACCTCACGGCACGAGCTGACGACAACCATGCAGCACCTCCGTAGGCGCCCCGAAGGGCCTCACTATCTCTAGATCGTTCGCCTACAGTTCAAGCCCGGGTAAGGTTCCTCGCGTATCATCGAATTAAACCACATGTTCCTCCGCTTGTGCGGGCCCCCGTCAATTCCTTTGAGTTTCACCGTTGCCGGCGTACTCCCCAGGTGGGATGCTTAATGCTTTCGCTTGGTCACATAGCCGAAAGGCCATACAACGGGCATCCATCGTTTACCGTGCGGACTACCAGGGTATCTAATCCTGTTCGATACCCGCACTTTCGAGCTTCAGCGTCAGTTTTGCTCCCGCAAGCTGCCTTCGCAATCGGAGTTCTTCGTCATATCTAAGCATTTCACCGCTACACGACGAATTCCGCCAACGTTGTGCAAACTCAAGTAAACCAGTATGCGCTGCAAGTCAGACGTTGAGCGTCTACATTTCACAACACACTTAATCTACGGCCTACGCTCCCTTTAAACCCAATAAATCCGGATAACGCCCGGACCTTCCGTATTACCGCGGCTGCTGGCACGGAATTAGCCGGTCCTTATTCATACGGTACCTGCAAATAGGGACACGTCCCTAACTTTATCCCCGTATAAAAGCAGTTTACAACCCATAGGGCCGTCATCCTGCACGCTACTTGGCTGGTTCAGACTTCCGTCCATTGACCAATATTCCTCACTGCTGCCTCCCGTAGGAGTTTGGACCGTGTCTCAGTTCCAATGTGGGGGACCTTCCTCTCAGAACCCCTACTGATCGTCGGTTTGGTGGGCCGTTACCCCGCCAACTGCCTAATCAGACGCATCCCCATCCCTTACCGCTAAACCTTTAATCCTAGTTAGATGCCTGCATAGGATATCATACGGTATTAGTCCGACTTTCGCCGGGTTATTCCGTTGTAAGGAGTAGGTTGGATACGTGTTACTCACCCGTGCGCCGGTCGCCATCAAAGGTTGCAAGCAACCCTCATGCTGCCCCGCGACTTGCATGTGTTAAGCCTGTAGCTAGCGTTCATCCTGAGCCAGGATCAAACTCTACATTGTAAAATTTTGATTTGCTTCTAAAATAGAAGCTTTATATCCTTTGCTCGTACGATAAACTTATCAATGTTTAAAGAACACCTATTTCGAATCTTATTTCGACGGTTCGTTTCTTTTACCCAACTCTATTACCTATATAAAACAAGTAAAGAGTCGACTCTTGTACTACTTATCTGTTTATGTAAATCTTTTCAAAGAACGATTTCTTATGTGCT
>NZ_JRPT01000098.1:0-5229 GCF_000762865.1 Prevotella sp. S7 MS 2
CTTGATATCTTATTTTACAGAAATACCTTTTAATTCTAACTGATCTTGTAAGCGTATCAATTCATCGCGATATTGTGCAGCCTGTATGAAATCCAAATCCTTGGCAGCTTGTTGCATTAATTTCTTGGTATGTTCGATACTCTTTTCCAATTCCGGACGCGTCATACGCTTGACTATAGGATCTGCTACAAATGCCATCTCTGTAGGTTCTACATACTCTTGATATTTGCCCTTTATAACATTCCTATCCTCTCCGGAATCAGTACCAATCGGGAATGTTTTAATATCTTTGACAATCTGCATCGGCGTAATGCCATGTTTTTCATTATATTTAAGCTGTTTACAACGCCGCCTAGCCGTTTCATCAATGGTTGCCTGCATACTATCGGTAATGGTATCAGCATACATAATAACCTTACCATTGACATTTCTAGCCGCTCTACCGGCGGTCTGCGTCAAACTTCGTTTACTGCGAAGGAATCCTTCTTTATCAGCATCGAGGATAGCTACCAACGATACTTCGGGAAGATCGAGTCCTTCTCTCAACAGATTGACTCCTACAAGCACATCATATACACCAACACGAAGGTCATTCATTATCTTGACACGATCGAGTGTGGCTACATCACTATGAATATAATTTGCTTTGATATCGTGATTCAATAAGTATTCAGTCAATTCTTCTGCCATTCGCTTAGTCAAGGTAGTCACCAACACACGCTCATGTCGATGAATCCGTGTAAGAATTTCATCCATCAAATCATCTATCTGATTTTCACTGGGACGTACTTCTATCTCCGGGTCTAATAGTCCTGTTGGACGAATTATCTGCTCAACAACAACACCTTCAGATTCACGTAATTCATAATCTGCCGGTGTAGCACTGACATAAATGACTTGATGGATTAGTTCGTGGAACTCCTCAAATCTCAATGGACGATTATCGAAAGCTGCCGGAAGTCTAAATCCATATTCTACCAGATTTTGCTTTCTTGCTCTATCACCACCATACATCGCATTGATTTGAGGAACACTGACATGGCTTTCGTCTATAACTAGCAAGAAATCTTTTGGGAAAAAGTCTAAAAGGCAATACGGACGCTCGCCCGGTTGTCGACCATCAAAATAACGTGAATAATTTTCTATCCCACTACAATGGCCTAACTCTTTTATCATTTCCATATCATACTCAACACGTTCTTTAATTCGTTGAGCCTTCATGTTATCGCCAATTTCATGAAAGTATTCAGTTTGCTTGGCTAAGTCATCCTGAATCATACGAATAGCCTGTTCGGTTTGCTCCTTAGACGTGACGAAAAGATTGGCCGGATATATCTGATAATCCTCAAAATCAGATAAACGCTGAAATGTAAGAGCATCAACTTCTTGAATGCCATCAATCTCATCATCCCACCATGTAACTCGCAAAACATTATCACTATAAGCCATAAAGACGTCGACAGTATCTCCTTTTACCCGGAAATTGCCTCGTTTCAATTCTATATCATTTCTCACATATAGAGCATTGACCAATCGACGCAAGAAGTCATTCCTATCCAATCGCTGCCCTCTTTTAATAGAAATAATACTTTCTTGCATGGCAACAGGTCCGCCCATACCATAAATACAAGAGACAGAAGAGACAACAATAACATCTTTTCGCCCAGAGAGAAGAGCAGACACTGCTCCAAGTCGCAACTTGTCTATTTCGTCATTAATAGCCAGATCTTTCTCTATATAAGTATCAGATGACGGCAGATAGGCTTCCGGCTGATAATAGTCATAATAAGAAACATAATATTCAACGGCATTATCAGGAAAGAAATCTCTCATCTCTTGATACAACTGAGCTGCTAAGGTTTTATTATGACTAAGAATCAATGTCGGTTTATTTGCGTTAGCTATAACATTAGCTACCGTAAATGTCTTTCCAGAACCGGTTACTCCAAGTAATACTTGTGCGTTATCCCCATTTTGTAATCCCTCTGTCAGTTCTGAAATGGCCTGAGGTTGATCGCCCGTTGGCTTATATTTAGATGTTAATTTGAAATTCATCTCTACAAAATTACAAAACACCTTGGTAATAGCGTTATAAAGACTAATAAAATACGAAAAAAGATTTCGTTTACTTTGCCAATCCTAGAAATATCAGTAACTTTGTATCCTCAAAGCGACAATATGAAAAAAGTATTTCTGATAACAATAAGTACCATTTTGCTCTTCTCTAGTTGTGCCCAAGAGTTCAACAAAGTGTACAAGAGCAATAATTATCCTTATAAATACGAATTCGCTAAAGAATGTTTTGCCAATGGCAAATATACTAGAGCCATTACTCTGCTCACAGATCTTATAGCTGTCGAGAAAGGAACAGATAATGCAGAAGAAAGCCTATACATGCTAGGTATGGCATCTTATTGTAGCAAAGATTATGAAGGTGCTGCACAAGCTTTCAAACGCTATTATCAGTCATACCCACGTGGACAATTTGCAGAGATGGCTCACTTCTACGAAGGACAAGCTATCTATGAGAGTACCCCAGAGCCTCGTTTGGATCAATCTATGACTATCACTGCTATCTCGGCTTTCCAAACTTTCCTAGACCTTTATCCAGATTCAAAGTTCAAGAAAGTAGCACAGCAACGTCTGTTTGAACTGCAAGATAAGTTGGTAACAAAGGAATATGCATCGGCAAAGCTATATTATGATTTAGGATCATATTTCGGCAATTGTACGAGCGGTGGTAATAATTATCAAGCATGTATCATCACTGCACAAAATGCATTGAAAGATTATCCTTATAGTAATAAGCGTGAAGACTTTTCATTGCTTATTATGAAAAGTAAATTTGAATTAGCTCAACAAAGTGTAGATGAAAAGAAATTTGAGCGCTATCAAGATGCAGAAGACGAATGCTATGGTTTTCTAAATGAATACCCAGATTCTAAAGAAAAGGAAACTGCAGAAAAATACATAGAAAAATGTAAGAAATATACTAATGAAGATAAAACGGCTCATGCTGTAAAGCAACCAGAAGACCAGAAATCAGAAAAAGAAAATAATTAAATTACATCAATAATAATGGATTATAAAAAGTCTAAAGCTCCAGTTAACACTGTCACTCGTAACATCATGGATCTCTGTGATGAGACTGGAAACATCTATGAAAGTGTAGCTATTATTGCAAAACGTGCAAATCAGATTTCTGTAGAAATCAAACAAGATTTAAATAAGAAACTTGCAGAATTTGCTTCATACAATGACTCATTGGAAGAGGTGTTTGAAAATCGTGAACAGATTGAAATATCTCGCTATTATGAGAAACTACCAAAACCTACATTGCTAGCTACTGAGGAGTTTACAGAGGGAAATGTATATTGGCGCGATCCCGCTACAGACACAGACAATCTTAGTATAGACTAAAAGATGTTACAACGCAAACAAACATTATTCTTGCTTGCAACTATCGTGGTAATTTGCTTCTGCCTCTATTTGCCGATAGCTCACTATACACCACCTACTGGCATTAGCAAAGGAGCTATATTATTCAATTTGGCAACATATAATCATCTGGAATCCGGAATAGATTTCTCTAACTGCCCATTGTTCATTGTACAAAGCTTATCTACCATTATAGCAATTATCACAATATTCCTATACAAGAATCGTCAATTACAAGTGAAGTTTTGTAATGGAGGGATTATTCTACAACTAATCTGGTATGCGCTATATGGCTTCTATTTGTATAGTAATCACGATATATTAGGAAGTGCACATATTAATTTTGCAGCATGTTTACCACTTATAACTATTATCCTCCTCTATCTAGCAAGACATGGGATTGTGGCCGATGAAAAACTGGTCAAGAGCATGGACAGAATTAGATAAAATAAAAGAGCAGGATTTTCAATCTTGCTCTTTCATTTTCTTAAAACATAATCTTGTGTATTATTGGTGCCATATCATAATATTTGTATTCGGCTAATCTTCCACCAAACTCTATTTTTTCCTCTTTAGCAGCTAAAGCTGCATATTGACGATAAAGTGCTTGGTTCACATCATCATTTACAGGATAGTAAGGTTCGATTCCATCTTTCCATTCCATACTGTATTCTTTACTGATAACAGTCTTTGGACAAGCATTAATAGCAGAACCAAACATTTCAAAATGTTTATGCTCTATGATGCGTGTATAAGGCACATCAGATTCCGTATAATTAATAACAGCATTTCCTTGATAATTAGCCGTATCAAGAATTTCTGTCTCAAACTTAACAGTACGATAGTTCAACTTTCCAAATCTATAATCGTAAAATTCATCTATCTTCCCTGTAAATAAAACTTTATCAGCAAGATTCAGCCAATGTTCTTTATCTTGAAAGAAGTCAACACCAACCATAACATCCGCACCGTCCAACAACCCATCTATCAATTTATTATATCCACCAATAGGTATACCTTGATACGAATCATTAAAATAGTTATTATCAAAAGTTAGACGAACAGGTAAACGTCTTATAATAAAGGCAGGAAGTTCAGTACATTTTCTTCCCCATTGCTTTTCCGTATACCCCTTAATCAACTTCTCGTATATATCCTTCCCTATCAATAATAAGGCTTGTTCTTCTAAATTACGAGGTTCATCAATACCTAAATTCCTCATACGATTCAAGGCTTCAGCACGTTGCTCAGCTAATTTAGCTTCAACTTCAGCCGGCGTAGTAACACCCCACATTTGATAGAAAGTGTTCATATTGAAAGGAAGATTATAGAGTTTCCCGCTATAATTTGCAACAGGAGAGTTTGTATAGCGATTAAATGGAACTATACTATTCACAAAGTCCCAAACCCCTTTATGATTCGTATGGAATATATGTGCACCATATTGATGTACATTAATACCCTCTATATTGTCACAATAAAGATTTCCTCCGGTCTGTAGACGCTTATCTATTACCATACAACGCCTACCCTTGTGAATCTCACGATATGCAAAAGTAGAGCCATACAAACCTGCACCTACAATTAAATAATCATATTTTTTTTCCATTATCAAGATATATTATGGTATTATACAAAGTTAGCTAAAAAGCTAATACGTTGCAATAATACTCCATATAAAAGCTCAAAAAAGTTACATCTGTAGAGTCGGAATCAACCTGCAAGTACAAAAGTACATCAACCGTCTGAGTATACATAGTTCTCACTTAGAGACCGTTATCCTATATACAC
>NZ_JRPT01000099.1:0-4929 GCF_000762865.1 Prevotella sp. S7 MS 2
GACATTTTACCTTCTTAACAAGGCTTTCAGAGCCTCTACAAGCTCCACTTTCATTTTACTGCCAAAGCCTTGCAAACTCGTTGTTCGGTCTATGCAGCATTACTGAAAAGGCCGAACAGCATTATTGTCCAGCCCCTGCAAGAAGTTGAGTTGATAAGTCTTTGAGTTTATAACCAATCAACTCATCCGACAAACAAAATATCTTTTGTCCGAAGCACAATCCTATTCACACCTGAATACCTTTAGACTCTCAGATAATAAGAATATAAAAGACAGATCTGAAAGACTTCCTTATATTCATACACGATAAATATAGAGTACGCTCAGACCTGCCTTTTATCTATTATACAAAAAAATATCGACGTAACAGCGACCAATAAGTCGCGATAACTATCGCCTTAAATCTAACAAAATTTGCACAATGCGCTCGGCACTACGGCCATCCCAGCGTTCAGGGATACCGGCTTTCTTCCACTGTCCATTCACCATCCCACTGACAGAGTTGCCTAATAACTCGGCATCTTCGCCCACCAACACATTCGTACCCACCTTGACAGTCTCGATATGTTCGGTATAACTATTGAGCGTGATACATGGTATTTGGCGGAAAGTAGCCTCTTCGGCCACGTTACCGGAATCGGTAATCACCCCTTTGGCGTGCTCCATGAGGTATCCGAACTCCAAATATGTCAACGGATTGATAATCTTAAACCCTTCAGCGTCGGCCGGCAAACAAGCCTCGACTACTTCGGCTGCAGCTCCACGTAACGGTGCAATAATGGGTAATGACTGTGCAGACTCTATTAAACGGGCCAACATAATTTTCAAATTGTCCTCATTAGCCATCAAAGCCTTGCGATTGAGCGTGAACATCAAGTATTCCCCATCTTTCAAATCATCTGAAACAGCAGGACGTTGCTCCTTTCCGTGGTTCAAACGTAGCGTATCCATCAAGATATTCCCAACCATATAAACTTGCGCATTGTCCGTACCGCCACGCGTAGCCATACTGCTACTACCTATCCCGGCAGTGAAAAGAAGATCGCTCAAGCCATCAATGACAAGCCGATTGATTTCTTTCGGCATATTGATATCAAACGAGCGAGTGCCCGCAACCAAATGAGCCAGACACACACCACGCTTCTTGGTGACAATAGCTGCTGCCATCGTGGAGGCCAAATCGTCTACAACGATGACAACATCTGTTGGAGTAGCATCCAAATACTTCTCGAATGCCGACATCACCTGACCGGTAAGTTCGTTCAGATTCTCACAGTCTACACCCAAATACATATCGGGACGTGCTATCTCTAAGTCATCAAACAGCGACGGCTCAAGCGTAGGGTCATCCTCGCTACCAGTATAAATTAATTTGAAATCAATATCCTTACCTTCTTTCGCTGCCCGCTGAATGGCATGGACAATAGGGGCTACCTTCATAAAATTGGGACGTGCACCGGCTACAATACAAATATTCATATCATAAAGTTGTTAAAACGATTCTTATATCATATTTATTCTTGATTGGCAAAGGTAACGATTTAATAGGGAATACAGCAGGAACAAAGGGAGAAGATTCACAGCCAT
This sequence comes from Prevotella sp. S7 MS 2, assembly GCF_000762865.1. Taxonomy (NCBI): domain Bacteria; kingdom Pseudomonadati; phylum Bacteroidota; class Bacteroidia; order Bacteroidales; family Prevotellaceae; genus Prevotella; species Prevotella sp. S7 MS 2. Next base: position 1,588 of record NZ_JRPT01000099.1, read on the forward strand.
ATGTAAATAACCCTACCAACCATGCCCCAATATACACATTATTGAGTAACTTTGTAGACAATCATCGAAAACTAAGAATATAGAGACATGAAGAAAGCACTTATCAACATCGACTACACCAACGACTTTGTGGCTACCGACGGAAAACTCACTTGTGGCGAACCGGGACAGCAGATAGAAGCTGCCATCGTAGATATTACCAAGCAGTTTCACGATGAAGGCGAATTCGTTGTATTCGCTATCGACTTACACAAAACCAATGATGAGTTCCATCCGGAGAGCAAACTCTTCCCGCCCCATAACCTTGAAGGCACTGAGGGACGACAACTCTATGGGCAACTGGGCGACTATTACAAAACCATCAAGGCTGATAAAAACGTCTACTATCTCGACAAAACACGTTATTCGGCCTTTGCTCACACCGATTTAGCCCTACAACTGCGTGTGCGTGGCATTGAAGAGGTGCATCTAGTAGGTGTCTGTACCGACATCTGCGTGCTTCATACGGCTATGGATGCTTACAACCTTGGCTTTAAAATTGTTGTACATCAGGCTGCCGTAGCTAGTTTCAATCCACAAGGACATGCTTGGGCGCTCGGTCATTTCGAACACTCGCTCGGTGCAGAAGTGATTTAACGATACGTATATACACTAAAAAGCCGGAGCCAATATCCATTGTCTTCACCTGTAGAAGATGATAGACGGATATTGATTCCGGCTTTTGTTATGATTTAATGATAGCTTAGACTTATTCGCCTTTGAATAGTTCTTTGATGCCTCCTATGCTTCCCATCACGTTGGTTGCTTCATAAGGCAGGTATACAGTCTTTGCCTTATCGCCCGAAGCCAGTTCTTGCATCATGGCAATATACTTCTGAGCGAGCAGATAGTTGGCCGGATTGGTGCTCTTGCCCACGGCTTCCGTAATCTTCTCAATAGCCACCGCTTCGGCCTCAGCCTTACGGATTCGAGCCTGTGCTTCACCTTCGGCGCGAAGGATAGCCTGCTGTTTGTCGGCCTCAGCTCGGTTGATGGTAGCTGCTTTCTCACCCTCAGACTGCAATATCTGCGACTGCTTATCACCCTCGCTTGTAAGAATCATGGCACGCTTATTACGCTCTGCCTGCATCTGTTTCTCCATGGCTTGAAGTACACTTTCGGGCGGAATGATGTCTTGAAGTTCCACACGGTTCACCTTGATACCCCACTTATTGGTGGCATCATCGAGCACTGCACGCAACTTGGTGTTGATGGTGTCGCGACTGGTAAGCGTTTGGTCGAGTTCCAACTCACCAATGATGTTACGCAAAGTGGTCTGCGTAAGCTTCTCAATGGCATTGGGCAGATTGTTGATTTCATACACAGCCTTGAATGGATCAACGATTTGGAAATACAACAGAGCATTGATTTGCATCTGAATATTATCCTTGGTAATCACATTCTGCTTGGCAAAATCGTACACTTGCTCACGTAAATCAATGGTATTCGAATATCGATACATGCCACGCGTCATTGTTACGATAGTCTTCGATTGGTCTATGATTGGAATAATCACGTTGATTCCGGGTTTAAGCGTAGCATAGTAGCGTCCCAGACGTTCTATTATCATCGTCTCGCTCTGCGAAACTATGACCACAGCCATCTTGACAAAGATAAGCGCCAAGACGACAATAGCAATCAATACGATAGAGGTTAATGTCATAATTTGATAGATATTTAGTTTAAAATAAAAATTAGTCTACAGGTTCCACGGTTAGGATGATGCTGTCAAGCGACACCACTTTCACCCTACTTCCGACAGCAATGTCTTCAGATACAGTCGGTGCCACGGCTTTCCAATCATCACCATCAATCTTCACACGACCGGAAGCGTTGGCCACAATAGTTTCACTCACACGCCCCGCACGTCCTATCAAAGCATCAGCATTACTCAATCGCTCGTCGCCACCTGCATGAATATAAGCTACCAAACGAGGTCTGATGAGCCAAATACTCATAACCGAAGCAACAGCCCAAATAGAAACTTGTGCCCAGAAAGGCACATCAAACAGGCTGACACCGCATGCTACGAATGCTCCTATGGCAAAGCAAGTGACGAAGAAGTCGCCCGAAGTAAGTTCAAGGATTAAACATACGAAGACAATAATTGTCCAAAAGAGCCAATAATGTTGTGTAAAGTATTCTATCATAGCTTATTTTGTGAATATAGGTTCGCGCCTGTAAAGATAAAGAAAAGATTTTTGACTACAAAAAAAATGGAGCTATAATCTCATGACTATAACTCCATTTATATATTTAATAGCTCCTGCTACAACATTCTAACGTCTCTTACTCTTGACGGCTGTCTTTCTTGAAGAAGTCTTTTTCGAAGATTTTGAGGTTGTAGAAGATCCGGATGTTGTTGCCTTGGCAGCTGCTCCCGATGCTTGATAATACTTCAAAGCTTCAGGCATCTGCTGCTGTAAAGCTGCGATACGTTTGGCATCAGAGGGGTGATCGCTAAACATGTCGTTGTTATTACCATTACCTTGTGCCATGCGTTTCCAAAAAGGAATAGCTACTTCGGGATTATATCCAGCCATGGCAGCAAATATCAAGCCCATATGATCAGCCTCAGTCTCGTTGTCGCGAGAATACTTCAAGTTACGGAACGAGAAATATTGGCCGGCAACAGCAGAAGCAATACCCGACACATCGCCCAATCCGATAGCCGATAGTACGCTACCACCAATCTGTGTACCATACTGCTGACGCATCTTCTTAGACATTTGTTCGGCACTATGTTTGGCTACGGCGTGAGCTATCTCATGCCCTAGAACAATAGCCAAACCTGCTTCGGTTTGTGTGTACGGGAGGAGTCCCTCGTAAACCACAATCTTACCACCGGGCATACAGAATGCATTGGCCACTTTATCTTGTACCAAATTAAACTCCCAAGCGAAATTCTGAACTTCTGAAGCCATACCATTGTTACGCAAATAAGTCTCTACGGCATTGGCCAAACGTTGTCCTACTCGCTTCACCATGGCAACATTGACAGCATCGGTAGACGTCTTAGCCGTTTTCATAAACTTGGTATACTCCTGTTTACTCAAACTTAAAACCTCGGCATCCGATACCATTAAGGAATGTTTACGCCCGGTAATTGGCACTGTTGATGTAGTTCCACAAGAAGCCATCAACATAGATGCCACTAAAGAGAGCAATAATAACTTGCAACTTTTCATCTTCTCTAATTTTTGAAATATCTATAAATACATGGCAAAGGTAAATAATTTCGCAATGATGAGGTCGTGAAGATGGTGGAAAATGCAGTTTTTTAACATTCACTTGAATATACTG
>NZ_JRPT01000100.1:0-4352 GCF_000762865.1 Prevotella sp. S7 MS 2
CTCAAATCTGTCAAATCACGTTTTGCCCACTGATCAAAAAATCTAGCATAATCAAACTCCGTTTTTTTCTGTCGCCACATGTCAAAACTCTCATCCATCACTATGAATCCTAAAGAATCGCAGAGGTTAAGTAGCTCAGGAGCAGGTGGATTATGAGAACAGCGAATAGCATTACAGCCCATCTCTTTTAGTAAATGTAATTTTCGTACAATGGCATCGTTATTGATAGCAGAGCCCAAACAACCAAAATCGTGATGCTCGCAGACACCATTTATCTTCATATTCTTACCATTCAGCCAAAAACCGGTCTTACTATCAAAGCGGAAATCACGAAAACCGGTAGTGGTGATTACCTCATCTATCGTCTTTCCTGCAATAATAACTTCTGTCTTCACCTTATATATATAAGGAATATCCGTAGACCACAAGCGGGGATTCTTGACACGTAGAACTTGACTGAGAGTACCGCTTGCATGGCGTGCAACTACACTTCCATTAGCATTATAGATGGTATTACGAATTGTGGGCTTCTGTCCTAAATGGTCTTCATCTACCAATGAGACATTTATTGCGACTTTCCCTTTAGGAGTCGTTTGTACATGTACTCCCCAATGAGCAATGTGTAGAGAACTTGTCTTCGTAAACCAAACATTACGATAGATACCACAACCCGAATACCAACGCGAGTTGGGCTGATCGGAATTATCAACCTTGACAGCTATCACATTGTCTCCCTTAACCAAGTACGGGGTAAGATCGTATTCAAATCCAATGTATCCATACGGGCGCTGACCTAGTTTATGTCCATTTATATAAACAGTAGAGTTCATATAAACACCATCGAACTCGATAAAATAGCGTTTTCCTCGTTCTATATTTTGTAATGTAAAATATTTACGATACCAACCAATGCCCCCCAGCAAAGCACCACCATTGGCTCCGGACGGATTTGAGGCATGAAAATCGCCCTCTATAGCCCAATCGTGTGGTAAATTGAGCGGTCTCCAAAACTTGTCTTGGTAATCAGGTTGAGACATCTCCACAGAATCGGCTAAAGCAAATAGCCAACTGTCAGTAAACAGTTGGCGTTCACGCGCATAGCCTACTGATAGTCGGCAGACCATCAGTAGGAATAAAAAAGCAAAAGTTTTCTTCATATTATAACTTTACTGTTATACATTTACCGTTATAAGTCACGACACGACCTTGCGCTTGTTCTACATTGAGCCCCGCCACTTTCTGATCGGGAGTACGCAATACTATTTTAAATTTGCGCTGCTTCAACATGCCATCAAACTCTCCTTGACGATTACCGATGGTCAAAGTATGCTTGCTATCATCGTAATTAATTGCGATAGTAGTATATTTTCCCTTTTCATAGTTATAGTTCACACCTTCGTCTTCGTACAGCGTAAACTCTCCATTCTTACCGGCATAAACATACAAAGTAATCAAGTCGGGCTGTTTCTCATCACTCCATTCTATTTCAGGACCGAAAGGAATGATAGCACCCTGTGGTACAAATACAGGAATTTTCTCATACGGTGCATCCGCCGTAATGGTTTGACCACCCTGATAATACTGATTTGTATAAAGGTCGTACCAACCCGTCTGCTTAGGCAAATATACTTGACGACTACGTGCCTTGTACACACTGACAGGACAAGCCATCAATGCCGGACCGAACATCCATTGGTCTTTAATGTCATTAACAGCTGCATCACTGGTAAAGTCCATGACCAAAGCACGCATCATCGTATAATCTTTGAAGTGTACAGCACCTGCCATGCTATAAAGATAAGGCATCAATCGGTAACGCAACTTATCATAAGCAACTATCGTTTTGTAAGCCGGATGAGACTCAGGAGCTATGTTCCACACCTCACGCAAAGGCCATTGACCGTGTGTACGATACAATGGAATAAAACAACCAAACTGATTCCAACGTGTTTGTAATTCACGCCATTCCGTCAAGTCAGCATTCTCTTCACCCGTAGCATCAAAATGTTGCTGAGCAGCCATATAGCGATTCTCTACACAGAAGCCTCCTTGATCCATGCCCCAAAAAGGCAATCCACACAGCGAATAGTTCATACCGGCCGTCATCTGAGCACGCATATCTTCCCAACGTGTACCAATATCACCGCTCCACGATGCTGTTCCATAGCGTTGTTCGCCGGCAAAACCACTACGAGTAAGCAAGAATACACGAGTATTAGGATTTACCGAGCGTTGCCCATTATAGATGGCATCGGCATTAACAATACTATAGGCATTGAAAAACTCTGTACTTGAACCTAGCGCAGTAGGGCCACTTAAAGCCTTACGATACCACATCGGGGTACAGTCACGGACGTTTGGTTCGCTCGCATCCATCCACCAAGCATCTATACCATACTTATATTTAGTGTATAGGTTCTCATCCATCTGACGCCAAAACATCTTACGAGCATCCGCATCATAAGCGTCATAGAACGAACCCATGAAACCTAACCAGTCGTAAATGCTATCTTTGACAGCCTGATGATACATCCAACCTTTGGAATCCAGCTCCTTATAGTTCTTTACAGAGCAGTAGAACTTTGGCCAAACAGAAATCATAAAACGCCCATGCATAGCATGTACACTATCGAGCATAGCTTGCGGATTGGGATAACGTGACTGTTCAAAGACATGACTTCCCCAACTATCTAGTTTCCAATAGTTCCAATCTTGTACAATATTGTCAATAGGAATATGACGTTTACGAAATTCCGCAAGCGTACTTTCAATATCATTAGATGACTTATAGCGCTCCCGACTCTGCCAGAAGCCCAATGTCCACTTAGGAAATACTTGTGCTTTACCGGTCAATGTACGATAACCGGAAATTACATCATCCATATTTTGTCCAGCAATAAAGTAGTAATCCATATCACGACTCATCTCACTCCAAATGCTGAGTTTATTTTGTTCTGCCTCACTTTGTGGCACAGCAGCTCGCAATCCACAGTAGGAAACATCACCATCCGGATACCAATCTATCAGTAAACGTGCCTTTACACCTTTCTTCAAGGGATAGGTAAACTTATAAGAATTGGGATTCCAAGCCGTACGCCAACGTTCCGGAACCACTTCCTTATCATCTATAAACACCTTGATATAACCGGCATAATAAAGGATAAAGCGATAAAGGTTGTCAACAGGAGCCTCTACAAATCCTTCATACGTCACATGTGAACCGTTAAGTTTAAATCCTTGAGGAAGATTACCTATCGTCTCTGAGTTTTCAAAATAGATACTGTCTTCGGTTCGTTCCAACTTATGTCCATCCTTTGAAATGTAAGTTCCTGTCAACGAGCCGACCTTTCCATTCTTATCATACAGCTTAAAAGCACTGCTCAACTGTAAATAATCATTTGGATTACCAAATCGGCAATAAGAATAACTATCCCATAATAGGCCATAATTCTTATTACTTATCACAAAAGGAACACTAATCTTCGTATTGTATTGAAATAAATCTTCATTCTTACCTTTCATTGATAACTCTTCAGATTGATGCTGCCCCAATCCATAGAAAGCCTCATCGGCAGGACTATCAAAAACAGCACGCCACGTCCATCCATTCTTTTGAGTATCGGTAAGTGTTCCTACTCCAATCTCACGTTGTGGAACTACAAATGGTTTAAAAGTCTTGCCTTGCGGCTCTGATTCTGATAATAGAGACTTACCATCACGAGTTAAAAAGCGTACACGGCCAGTCTGCTTATCCACAATTGCTTGCAACTGCTTTGTAGTGACTGTTAACGTATTATCTTGTTCTGTCACACTATACTTCGGTGTCACCAATTGTGGGACGATGATAAGACTACTCTTCACAGGGAAAGAAGTTTCCCTTGTAGACTCTACACGGATAATCTTATCGTTAATCACTTGAAGACGAACTAGTCTTGGACTCTCCGAAGACTGTTTCTCTACTTGAATGGTAAACTTATCACCTTGTTGTACATAGCCTTTTGCCGCTACATTTAAGGCATAACAAGATATAATACCCCCCAAAAAAAATGTTTTAAATGTTTTCATTGATTGTTTAGTATAATAGTTTGCTACAAAGATACTATATTTATATCAAAGTCATATATATTCTTTTAAGATTCAAACAATTTATAATTTTCCAACCACTATATAAAAAAGAAGGGATTACACCTCACGGCGAAATCCCAACCATATCCCAATTTGAATTAAAAACCAGATAGATAAAATACCTAATATCTACCCTTCATGCAGTATTCATACTCTTTGAATACTATAGCAATCAGACTTAACATCTTATAAATATATTCTAATACCATACAAATACATGATATGAG
>NZ_JRPT01000101.1:0-4151 GCF_000762865.1 Prevotella sp. S7 MS 2
CACGATCGAAGGTAACTTGGATGGTATGTTAACCAGTGTTGACGCATCCAAATCACCTTTGAAGATTAGTATAAAGTTTATATTGTACTAAGCATTATCCCTCTCAATAATAGAGTAAAGCTGAACTGTTGTGTTCAGCTTTACTCTATTATGAACTTTTCAATACACACAGCAATAAAAACTATTAATTATCAATTTTGTATTCTTCTGTCTTAGGAATTATTATTATCTTTGCGTCAAGATTGAAATTCTAAACTTATCAAAATAATTAAGGTAAAATGAAAATCGAACAATTCAACTTTGCCGGCAAAAAGGCAATCGTCCGTGTGGACTTCAATGTACCATTGGATGAGAATGGAAATGTAACTGACGACACACGTATCCGTGGTGCTCTTCCCACTTTGAAGAAAGTTTTGGCAGACGGTGGTGCGTTGATTATGATGAGCCACATGGGTAAGCCTAAAGGCAAGGTGAAGCCTGAACTGTCATTAGGTCAGATTGTTAAAAATGTATCTGCAGCTCTTGGTGTAGACGTTAAATTTGCAGAAGATTGTGGAAAAGCAGATGAAGCTGCCGCAGCTTTGAAACCAGGCGAGGCTCTTCTCCTTGAAAATCTGCGTTACTATCCTGAAGAGGAGGGTAAACCTGTAGGTGTAGAGAAAGGTACTCCAGAATTCGACGAAGCTAAGAAAGAAATGAAAGTTCGTCAGAAAGATTTTGCTAAGAAATTAGCTTCTTATGCAGATGTATATGTAAACGACGCATTCGGTACTGCACACCGTCGCCATGCTTCTACAGCTGTTATTGCCGACTTCTTCGATGCAGATGCTAAGATGCTCGGTTTCTTGATGGAAAAAGAAGTAACTGCTATTGACAACGTTCTGAAGAATGCTCAGCATCCTTTCACAGCAATCATTGGTGGTTCAAAAGTTAGTTCTAAACTTGGTGTCATCAAGAATCTGCTTGACAAGGTAGACAACCTCATCATCGGTGGTGGTATGGGTTACACATTCATCAAAGCTCAAGGTGGTAAGATTGGACAATCTCTACACGAGGATGATTTGATTCCAGAAGCATTAAACGTGATGGCTGCTGCCAAGGAAAAAGGCGTTACGCTTTCTCTTTCTACCCACACCGTATGTGGTAAAGAATTCTCTAACGATACAGAACGCCAGACATTCCCTATCAACGAGATTCCCGATGAGTGGGAAGGTATGGATGCTGCAGAACAAAGTTTGGAAGAGTGGAAGAAGATTATTCTTTCATCTAAGACTATTTTGTGGAATGGCCCTGTTGGTGTATTCGAGTTGGAGAACTTTGCACACGGTACTGGCGAAATCGCAAAATATGTTGCTCAAGCAACACAAGAGAATGGCGCTTTCTCACTTGTTGGTGGTGGCGACTCTGTAGCTGCTGTTAACAAGTTTGGCTTGGCTGACAAGGTTTCTTATGTTTCTACAGGTGGTGGTGCTATGCTTGAAGCTATTGAAGGCAAAGTACTTCCCGGTGTAGCAGCTATTAAGGGCGAATAATAAAATACGTTCTAAATATAAAAGGGAATGGAGTTCTACTCTATTCCCTTTCTTTGTATGTATATGTAAGGACATAGTCCGGTGTCATTCGATAATAAACCGTTAAATGCTCTTCTGTCTTTAAGTTGTCTACAATAACCATCCCAGATTTCTTAACCTCATAGGGAAGCAAACGTATAGCAAAGAAACCAAGATGCTGGGCGGAGTAATATTTATAGACTGTTTCTTTAGCACTCCAATTAATGAGTTTTTCATTAAGAGTATGCGACTGTTCGTCTGGACGAATAAACCTACTAAATATCCTTTCAACACGCCTACTAAAATACTCTATATCTATAGAGACTTCTCGCTCTTTAGACAAAATTAAAGCGGCATAACCTTTTGTATGACTTATACTTATCTTATATCCTTCATAAAAAGGCTTACCATCTTCGTTATATTGAATCAAAGAAAACGAAGTTGAGTATGTCATCTCGTCTAACAAGGAGTAAATAGCTAACTTCTCTATCTGGCGAGCAATACTCTTATGTAGACTTATTTGTTGCTCATAAATAGGATGTAGTTGGGGTTTTGCAGTCAAGAAGTCCTCAACACGCAACTCATCTATTTTCCACAAGCCCAGTAAAACGTCCGGAGCAAGTGTCTCCACACTCATCAAAGCCATAAGCCTATTTTATTTCTGTTGGCAGAATAACAACCTTTATCCTGCTGATTCTTCTATCTTCAATAGACAAAATTTCAAAAGAATAATTCCGATAGATTATCTTTTCATGAATACTAGGGAAATCTCCTTTGATTTCCAAGAGTAAACCTGCCAACGAATCAGCATCACCTTCAACTTCGGCAAATTCATCGTCGCTAATTTGAAGTATTTTGCAAAAATCGCTCAACAAAGTCTTACCCTCAAAGATGTAGGTGTTGTAATTCAATTTTGAATAGATAGATTGCTCTTCATCATATTCGTCATTGATTTCACCGACAATTTCTTCCAATATATCTTCCATTGTCACAAGACCGCTCGTACCACCAAATTCGTCGACGACAATGGCAATATGCACTTTATTTTCTTGGAAATCACGCAACAAATCATCTATCTTCTTCGTTTCAGGAACAAAATAAGGTGGTCGTATCAAGCTTTGCCAGCGAAAATTAGCAGGTTTCGACAAGTGAGGCAACAAATCCTTAATATAGAGTATACCTCGAATATTGTCTGTATTATCTTGATAAACAGGAATTCTACTATAGTTATTTTCTACGATGCTCTTTAATACATCTGTATAAGTACAACGAATATCCAAATCAACAATGTCTTGTCTACTCGTCATGATTTCTTTTGCCGTTTCATCGCCAAAACGAATAATACCTTGAAGCATACTCTTTTCATTCTTGATATCATTCTTATTCGTAAGTTCCAAAGCCTGCTCCAAATCATCGACACTCAGTACATGGTCATGACTTTGAATTATTTTCTCAGCTAACACACCACTACGTAGGAGTATCGATTCCAATGGCCAAAATAGCTTTCGGAAAAACAATATTCCATTTACACTAAATCGGCAAAAGCGCAAAGAGTTCTGACGACTATATACTTTAGGCATGATTTCTCCAAAAAGCAATAAGAGAAATGTCAAAATCACCGTGATGCAAACAAACTGTAACCAATATGCCTCAGGTCCAAAATGAAGTATAGCCCCAAAGACATAATTGCAAAGCATGATAATCGTTACATTGACAAAATTATTGGTAATAAGAATAGTTGCCAAAGTACGCTCACTGTCGTCACGCAATATTTGTATTAAACGGTCTCTATGGTTCTTCTCATCCAACTGAGAAAGTTCAGTCGGTGACAAACTGAAAAAAGCAATTTCTGATGAGCTGGCAAAACCAGAAAGCAACAAGAGCAAGAAAGCTAATCCGGCTGCAATCAGCACACCAAATGTTGGCGGGACAAAAGTTACCGCATGAAAGGAATCTAATATGAAAGATATATCCAATGTAATAAATAGCTAGTTAAAAGGGAAGTGGCTCGTGCGACTCCGTTTGTTCCGTCTTCGTTTTCTGCCCTGAAGCCGATTCAGTACTCGTTACAGATTGAGACTTTGGCGTAAGCAATTCCATATTTTCGGCCATAATCTCTGTTACATAACGACGTTGTCCCTTTTGGTCATCATAAGAACGATAGCGAATACGACCTTCTATATAGAGTTTATCTCCTTTATGTACATACTTCTCCGCGACTTTGGCAAGGCCTTTCCACATGATTATATTGTGCCAATCGGTATGATCAGGTACTTGAGTGCCATTCTGCAAGACATAGCCTTTCTCTGTTGTAGCTAGAGGAAATTGTGCTACAGCTTGATCAGAATCATAATATCTAACATCCGGCTCTTTACCGACATTACCAATAAGCATTACTTTATTCATATAGGATAGCCTCTTTACAATGAATGAATATTTATTTCCAAAGACCTAAATAACGAAAACGGAAGTTTTTCCCTTTAGCTGATGGGAATTGAGATCTCCCATCTACACGGGCACGAAGATGATCTATTATACGATTGTAACAATCTTGTCCGGAAACAGCTTTGCATTGAACCACAAAATGAGTATCACGATATG
>NZ_JRPT01000102.1:0-3700 GCF_000762865.1 Prevotella sp. S7 MS 2
TTTCTTAATATGTGTTTTGATGTTGCAATAATCTAATTATAGATTGGCCAACTCAATGACTTTATCGACCGCAGCATGCAATCCATCGAGGCTTTTACCGCCTGCTTGTGCGTAATGAGGCTGTCCACCGCCACCTCCCTGTATCAGTTTGGCAGCCTCACGGATAATCTTTCCGGCATTTAAATCGTGGTCTTTAACCATGTCATCGCTGAACATGACGCTCAACATAGGTTTATCATTGGCTGTAGAACCGATGGCACAAACTAGTTGGGTAGGGATAGCTTCACGAATCTTGAATACTAAATCCTTGGCAGCAGCAGCTTCCAAAGGTACGACAGCTTTTACTACTGAAATGCCATTGACATTCTCTGCACGCTTAATAATTTCTTGTTTGAGTCTCTCAACTGCCTGTGCTTGGAAACGTTCGATGTCTTTCTTCATGCTATCGTGTTCACTGATGAACTTCGTGATAGCTGCTTTCAAATCCTTACTGTTGTTGAAGAGTGCCTTGATGTCGTTCATCGTATCTTCCAAAGCATAGACAGCTTCCTCGCAAGCTTTACCTGTCAAAGCCTCGATACGGCGTACACCGGCAGCTACCGAACTCTCGCTGACAATCTTGAACAGCCCGATTCGTCCTGTACTTGTGGCATGAATACCACCACAGAATTCACAAGAAGGACCGAAACGAACCACGCGTACCTTGTCACCATACTTCTCTCCGAACAGAGCTACGGCTCCCATGGCCTTCGCTTCTTCCATCGGCGTGTCGCGATGTTCGTCAAGTGGATAGTCCTGACGAATCATTTCGTTGACCATACGTTCTACTTGGCGCAGTTCTTCGTCGGTAACTTTCTGGAAATGTGAGAAGTCGAAGCGCAACGTTTCGGCACTTACGTAAGAGCCTTTCTGCTCTACGTGGTCGCCCAATACCTGTTTCAAGGCGTAATCTATCAAGTGAGTAGCCGTGTGGTTGGCTGCGCTGGCGTTGCGTTTATCAATGTCTACACATGCCATGAAGTCGGCTTCGAGATTCTTAGGCAACTCTTTGATGATGTGAATGCTTTGGTTGTTCTCACGCTTGGTGTCGATAATATCAACCGTTTCGTCCTCTGAAACAAGTATACCGGTATCACCTACCTGTCCACCCATTTCTCCATAGAACGGCGTATGATTCAGTACGACTTCGAAGAATGTATTCTTTTTCTGTTTCACTTGGCGATAACGAAGGATACGACATTCATATTCTGTATAGTCATAACCTACGAATTCCTGTTCTCCTTCTTTCAAAACAACCCAGTCACCATTCTCTACTACAGCTGCATTACGGGCACGAGCTTTCTGTTTCTGCATCTCTTCATCGAACTGCTTCTCGTCGACTGTGTAGCCATTTTCGCGTAGAATGAGTTCTGTAAGGTCGAGAGGGAAGCCGTAAGTATCGAACAAACGGAATGCTTCTGCACCGTCTAGCTCGGTTTTACCATGTGCTTTCAGCTCCTCCATATCGCCATTGAGCAGGTTGATACCTTTCTCTAAAGTGCGTAAGAAACTGTCTTCCTCTTCCTTGATGACACGAGCGATGAGCTCTTGCTGGGCGGGTAACTCCGGATAAGCAACTCCCATTTCCCGAACCAGAACGGGTATCAGCTTGAACATGAAAGCAGATTTCTGTCCTAAGAAAGTATAAGCATAGCGTACGGCACGGCGTAAGATACGTCGGATAACGTATCCGGCTTTGGCATTACTAGGTAATTGGCCGTCGGCAATAGAGAACGCTACGGCTCTCAAGTGGTCGGCAATAACGCGCATAGCTACGTCGATTTCTTCCTTACTACCGTATTTCAAATCAGATAGATGTTCAATCTCTTTGATGATAGGTTGGAAAATATCAGTGTCGTAGTTGGAATGTTTGCCTTGCAACATACGTACTAAGCGTTCGAATCCCATACCGGTATCAATCACGTGCATAGGCAATGACTCCAGTGAACCGTCAGATTTGCGAGCAAACTGCATGAATACGATGTTCCAAATCTCAATGACTTGGGGATTGTCTTGGTTTACTAATTCGCGTCCGGGAACCGTTGCTTTCTCCTCTTCAGGACGAGAATCTACGTGAATCTCAGAACAAGGACCGCATGGACCGGTATCGCCCATCTCCCAAAAGTTATCGTGTTTGTTGCCATCGATGATGTGGTCGGCAGGTAAATGCTTTGCCCAATGACCGGCAGCTTCGTCATCGCGGGGGATATTATCTTCGGGTGAGCCCTCGAATACAGTTACATATAGATCCTTAGGGTCTAGATGTAACACGTCTACCAAGTATTCCCAAGCGTAGTCGATAGCTTCTTCTTTGAAGTAATCACCAAAACTCCAGTTGCCCAACATTTCGAACATGGTGTGGTGGTACGTGTCGTGTCCCACCTCTTCCAAGTCGTTGTGCTTGCCACTTACGCGTAGACACTTCTGTGAGTCGGTACGTCTACGTGGGTCGGGCTGCTTGGTTCCGAGGATAATATCTTTCCACTGGTTCATTCCAGCATTCGTAAACATGAGGGTAGGGTCGTCCTTTATCACCATAGGAGCGGACGGTACAATGACGTGTCCTTTTGATTCGAAGAACTTTTTATACGAATCACGGATCTCATTTGCTGTCATCATCTTATATAACTTTAAATTTAATTCATTGGAAAAACATTTGCAAAGATACCGAGTTTTGCGTATTTTTGCAAATAAAATCGGTTAATGTTTTACTAATTGGACACCTAAAAGCATGGCACTGAATCTAAATAAGAATCTTAAGCTGTATTACTCTATCAAAGAAGTAGCACAGATGTTCGACATCAATGAGAGTACATTGCGGTATTGGGAAACCGAGTTTCCGCGCCTACGTCCTAAGACTCAGTCGGCAACTAAGGTGCGTCAATATACCGAAAAAGACATAGAGCAGGTTAAGATTATCTACAATCTTGTGAAGGTGAGGGGCTTTAAGCTTGCTGCCGCTCGTAAGATGTTGAATGAAAACAGGCAGGGTGTAGAGAAGACTGCCGAGGTATTGGAGTCTCTGATGTCTGTACGCGACCAATTAAAAGAACTCAAACGCCATATGGATGGTTTGGTCTGATTGAGCCAAACCATTTGTTTTTCATAGTAATTTAATACACTTAGCTTTTAAAACTCCTTACTCTCCACTTTTTATTTCTCACTTTTTGTGTGCAAACTCATCAAGTTATCTACTTGTTAGTTTGTCTACTACCAGACTGCAGGGGCGAGGCAACATTGCTGTTTGGCTTTTGCAGCGATGCTGAAATGACTTGGCAGTAATACTGAAGCAGTGTTGCAGTAATTTCATATTATTAGTTTATAATGTAGTGATAGGCAGATATAAAGAGAAATAAAAAAGCATTCATGCGACAAGATTACTTTAAGAAAAACTTGATAAAGTCAATAATATCTTGTATTTTTGTGAAAACATTTTTGAAATAATCATTTTTAAAATAATTATTATGGATTTTGTTGATAGAGTAGATGAACAAGCCCGTTTGCGCAGACAATTAGAGAAGCCACATAGTAGTTTTATCGTAATATATGGACGGAGACGTTTGGGGAAATCAACCCTTATCAAACAGGTGTTGACGGACAAGGACGTTTACTATATGGCGGAAAAGAATGAGATGACAGTGCAAATACTATTACTACAGAA
>NZ_JRPT01000103.1:0-2675 GCF_000762865.1 Prevotella sp. S7 MS 2
CGAAAAGAAGACTGCCATGAAGTGCTCTTTCCTTTTTCCTATAAATATTTGGAGGGAAATGAAAAAGATGCTATCTTTGCATAAGGTAAAGTTGCACTCGGCAATTTGAAAACAAGTTTTCATTGGTGCTATCTTTGCATAAAAAGAATAAAAGGAGAACGACTTTGGGGTTGTGTCGGTTTGATCGGGATACTCATCAAATAATATCGAAAACCGAGGATGTTCCTTTTGTTAATGGCGGGCCACATAAACTCGTAAGAGGTAAGTCGCAAGACCGGTGGATTACAAAGACGGAGGACTCTCAATCATTGATTTCTCGGAGTTTCATCACATCATCGGGCAACCCCTTTTTATTAAAACAGATGGATATTATATCCAATGTGTAGAGACGATGCATGCATCGTCTCCTTTTGGTTAAAAGAGATGACAACCAAGCGAGATACACTCCGTCTCTACACAGAAATAAATATTTAAAATATGTTTAGTGGCATTGTAGAAGAAATGGCTACACTAGTAGCTATCAATAAGGAACGGGAAAACATAGACTTCACGCTGAAGTGTTCGTTTGTAGACGAATTGAAAATTGACCAAAGTATTGCCCACAATGGTGTTTGCTTGACGGTCGTTAGTATTTCGGGGGATACCTATACAGTAACAGCTATGAAAGAGACTTTGGATCGGTCGAACCTTGGACTACTTAAAGTAGGCGACAAAGTAAACGTGGAACGCTCCATGATTATGAACGGTCGGCTTGACGGACACATTGTACAAGGACATGTAGACGAGACTGCCACTTGCATTAATATGCGGGATGCAAATGGTTCTACTTACTTTACATTTAAATATCAGCAAAATTCTGAGATGATAAAAAGAGGATATTTCACTGTAGATAAAGGTAGCGTGACAGTGAATGGTGTATCTCTAACCGTATGCGAGCCAACAGAAGATAGTTTCACAGTAGCCATTATCCCCTATACCAGAGAGTTTACCAACTTCTGTGATATATCGGTAGGTTCTACGGTCAATATTGAGTTTGACATCTTAGGTAAATACATAGCTAGACTGCAATCATTATCGTGATTGCAGCCTTTTAGCATATATGCATCATAAACGCTATACATTGTACAATATCTTTTTAAAAGAATGTTAATATAAGACGAGTAAAGCAACTTTTGCTTCTCTCTTTTCATCAAATAGTAAAATAGAATCTACGCGTAAGATTTCATATTAACAAAATCATCAACCAATTATAGATATGTATAATAAGATTGTCACACAACTATTGAGCCTAGCTCTATGCGCAATACCCATGACAAGTATGGCTAGAGAGTGGTCGTTGCAAGACTGTATAAACTACGCATTGCAAAATAATATCTCACTACAGAAGCAAAAAATAAATAAACTGAGCGCTCACGAAGACGTGTTACAATCGAAAGCAGCACTTCTCCCCTCGTTAAGTGCGTCTACAAGCCAAAATATAGGTTACACTCCGTGGATAACTAGTGGTATCAGTGGGGATGGTTATTCAAAGCTAGCCGTGGACAAAACATATTACAATGGAAACTATGCCATCAGTAGCAATTGGATATTATGGAACGGTAATCAAAACAGAAACAACATTAAATTAAATCAACTGGTTGAAAACAAAGCAATTATAGACTCTGCGACTACTGCACGTAATATCCAAGAACAGATAGCTCAACTCTATGTTCAGATACTATATTCCAGCGAGGCCATTAAGGTAAACAAAGAAAGTTTGGAAACAAGTACCAAGAACGAAGACAGAGGAAAAGAAATGGTGCAAGTGGGTAAGATGAGTAAAGCCGACCTAGCACAACTAACCTCGCAACGCGCACAAGATGAATACAACGTTGTCTCGGCAGAAAGTCAAGTGAAGAACTACAAAAGACAATTAAAAGAACTCCTACAAATTACAGACGATAAAGATTTTAATATCGCGATTCCATCAACGACAGATGAGCAAGCATTGCAACAGATTCCGACGATGAATATGATTTATAATGCGGCACTGGATAATCGTCCGGAAATTAAAAGTTATCAGAATAGCATTGCTCAAAGTGACTTACAGATAGCCATTGCCAAAGCTCAAAAAATGCCGACCATTAGTGTCAATGCTGGAATAAGTACGAGTACCACCTCTATGAATGATAACGCATGGGGACGCCAATTAAAAAATAACTTCTCTACAGGGGCTGGAGTAACCATCAGTGTACCCATATTTGATAACAGGACATCTAAAACAGCTATCAACAAAGCTAGATTAATGAGGGAAAACAGTATGCTTGACTTAAAAAATGAGCAGACGACTCTCTACTCTACTATCGAAAACTATTGGTTGCAAGCCACTACCAATCAAAACCAATTTAAGGCAGCAAGAGTAAGTGTGGAGAGTGCAAAAACTAGTTATGAACTATTAAGCGAGCAATTTCGCTTAGGATTAAAGAATATCGTTGAACTCATGACTGGAAAAGATAAATTACTCACAGCACAACAAAACGAACTACAGAGCAAATATATGTCTATATTATATATTAACATGCTCAAGTTCTACCAAGAGTGAACACTAAAGAGATAAAGGAATAAAGATAAAATGCTACAAATAATTGAATAACAATATTATTCATCAAGATATCAAGAGGGTGTGTCAAAATTGG
>NZ_JRPT01000104.1:0-1290 GCF_000762865.1 Prevotella sp. S7 MS 2
ACACCGCTTCCACAAGCCGGTGCCGGATCACTAGTCCCTACTTTCGTACCTGCTCGACCTGTCAGTCTCACAGTCAAGCTCCCTTGTGCACTTACACTCAACACCTGATTGCCAACCAGGCTGAGGGAACCTTTGGGCGCCTCCGTTACTCTTTGGGAGGCAACCGCCCCAGTTAAACTACCCACCAGGCACTGTCCCCAACCCGGATCACGGGCCAAGGTTAGATATCCAATACGATCAGAGTGGTATTTCAACAACGACTCCACCCCAACTGGCGTTGAGGTTTCACAGTCTCCCACCTATCCTACACAAACCGAACCGAACACCAATACCAAGCTATAGTGAAGGTCCCGGGGTCTTTTCGTCCTGCCGCGCGTAACGAGCATCTTTACTCGTACTGCAATTTCGCCGGGTCTGTGGTTGAGACAGCAGGGAAGTCGTTACGCCATTCGTGCAGGTCGGAACTTACCCGACAAGGAATTTCGCTACCTTAGGATGGTTATAGTTACCACCGCCGTTTACTGGGGCTTAAATTCTCCGCTTCGCGAACCAAAGTCCGCTAACAGGTCCTCTTAACCTTCCAGCACCGGGCAGGCGTCAGTCCGTATACATCGACTTACCCGTCTTCGCACGGACCTGTGTTTTTAGTAAACAGTCGCTTCCCTCTATTCTCTGCGGCCACGCAACGCCGTCCGCCGCAAGGGCATAGACATCACGCGGCCCCCCTTCTCCCGAAGTTACGGGGGCATTTTGCCGAGTTCCTTAACCACAGTTCACCCGATCGCCTTAGTATTCTCTACCTGACCACCTGTGTCGGTTTGGGGTACGGGCCGCACAACCACTCGCTAGAGGCTTTTCTCGGCAGCATAGGATCACCAACTTCCCCACAACGGGTACGCATCACGTCTCACCACTATCGCAGCCCGGATTTACCTGGACTGCCGGCTACACGCTTACACCACCATCCATCAGGTGGCACGGCTACCTTCCTGCGTCACCCCATCACTTGGCTACTACCAGATCAGGTCCCCTGCATCCACAACCAGACACCACCCGAAGGTGATGAAAGGACGCTTCAGGAGGGTTAGTATCACTGATTCACCATGGGCGCGATTGCGCGGGTACGGGAATATCAACCCGTTGTCCATCGACTACGCCTGTCGGCCTCGCCTTAGGTCCCGACTCACCCTGGGAGGATTAACCTGGCCCAGGAACCCTTGGTCATCCGGCGGAGGAGGTTTCCACTCCTCATTCGCTACTCATGCCTGCATTCTCACTCGCGTCCACTCC
>NZ_JRPT01000105.1:0-690 GCF_000762865.1 Prevotella sp. S7 MS 2
CACAGGTCACCCCGCAGCTTCACAGCCGAACACGACGCTCCCCTACCCAGCAACACAAAGTCACTGCCGCGGCTTCGGCGGTATGCTTGAGCCCCACTACATTGTCGGCGCAGGACCACTCGACCAGTGAGCTATTACGCACTCTTTCAAGGATGGCTGCTTCTAAGCCAACCTCCTGGTTGTCTTCGCGATCCCACATCCTTTTCCACTTAGCATACCCTTAGGGGCCTTAGCCGGCGATCTGGGCTGTTTCCCTCTCGACTACGAAGCTTATCCCCCGCAGTCTCACTGCCGTGC
The DNA here is from genome assembly GCF_000762865.1 of Prevotella sp. S7 MS 2. Classification (NCBI taxonomy): domain Bacteria; kingdom Pseudomonadati; phylum Bacteroidota; class Bacteroidia; order Bacteroidales; family Prevotellaceae; genus Prevotella; species Prevotella sp. S7 MS 2. The sequence continues at coordinate 298 of NZ_JRPT01000105.1, forward strand.
TCTCACCTCACCGGCATTCGGAGTTTGGCTGATGTCGCTAAGATGATAGTCCCGCTAAACCAACCAGTAGCTCTACCTCCAGGAGGAAACACACGACGCTGCACCTAAATGCATTTCGGGGAGAACCAGCTATCACGGAGTTTGATTGGCCTTTCACCCCTACCCACAACTCATCCCCTCAGTTTTCAACCTAAGTGGGTTCGCGCCTCCACAGAGTCTTACCTCTGCTTCACACTGGCCATGGGTAGATCACCCCGCTTCGGGTCCAGGACACGCCACTACAAACACACTAGTTAGTATTCGCTTTCGCTACGGCTACCCCACACGGGTTAACCTCGCGACGTGCCGCTGACTCGCAGGCTCATTCTTCAAAAGGCACGCCATCACCCCACA
>NZ_JRPT01000106.1:0-524 GCF_000762865.1 Prevotella sp. S7 MS 2
AGGGCTCTGACGGATTGTAAGCACACGGTTTCAGGTACTATTTCACTCCCCTCCCGGGGTACTTTTCACCATTCCCTCACGGTACTATCCGCTATCGGTCACAGAAGGTATTCAGGCTTACCGGGTGGTCCCGGCAGATTCACAGCAGATTCCACGAGCCCGCTGCTACTCGGGGACAAACGCAACCAACAGACCATGGCTTTCACGTACCGGGCTCTCACCGTCTACGGCAGGCGATTCCACGCACTTTCCGCTAACCACAACCACAATTGGCGCACAGCTGGCAGACTGCACACACGTAAACCCCACAACACCACACACGCAACCCCTGCCAGGTATCACACGCATGCGGTTTAGCCTCATCCGCGTTCGCTCGCCACTACTAACGGAATCACAATTGTTTTCTCTTCCTACGGGTACTGAGATGTTTCACTTCCCCGCGTAACCACCAACCAGACTATGAATTCATCTGGCGGCGACCGCCCACAACGACGGCCAGGTTTCCCCATTCGGACACCCTCGGA
>NZ_JRPT01000107.1:0-2481 GCF_000762865.1 Prevotella sp. S7 MS 2
AAAACGATTTATTATTGACCCACTAAATGCCCTGGTCGGGTGGGTCATTTTATTTCGCTATTACCTACCAATATTCTTTGCTTTTATCTTTCTAAGACTCTCTCCAGTTAGTTCTATTTGATATGAGCTATGCACGATTCTATCTAGTACAGCATCTGCCACGGTAGGGTCGCCTATTGCATCGTACCAGTTGTCCACAGGAAGTTGAGAAGATATGATAATCGACTTCCTTTCATGCCTATCTTCTATAATATCAAGTAATATAGGACGCTCTTTTGCATCTACAGGTACAAGGAAGGCATCGTCGAGGATTAACAAGCGACATCGCTCTATCTTCTTTAGCTCTGTTTCTAACGTTCCTTTATTCTTGGCGACTTTAAGTATCCCTAGTAATTTTGACATATTAGCATACATCGTTCTAATACCATTTTTACAAGCATGATAGCCTATAGCTGTAGCGATAAAACTTTTACCAGTTCCTGATGAACCAGTAATAAATATATTGCGTCCTTGCTTGATAAAATCAAGTGAGAGTATTCTCTCCATTTTGTTTTGGCTAAGGTTGCGATTGATATTATAATCTATTTGCTCAGGATAGGCTTTATATCTAAACCCTGCTGATTTTATGAGTCTTTCAATAGCAGCTGCGGAACGATAGTCCCATTCTCGAGATAAGAGCCATGATAAAAAGGCATCTGGTGTCATCGTATCTGCAATTGTAGTTGTTAGACTTTCTTCAAAGGCAGTTGCCATACCCGTAAGCCTCATTCTATGCATTAAATCAAGAGATAACTGATTCTTATCCATTTCTTGCACAATAGGTGCTGTCTTATTATTATTTAGTTCCATAGTTGTTTACTTTAATTGTTTGCTATTATTGTTATTATTGGATAATTGCTTTGAGAAATAATCCTTGCCTCGTATGTTCTTATGCGTTTTTGATTTATATTCAGGAGATAGCTCCATATTATCTTCATCCATAGATATATAGGAAGCATCATCACCCTTCTGTAGTATATCCTTTATCTCATTATAGCCATAGCGTCGTCCTTCCGAAGCACAGTTACAAGCTGCTACTAGACGAGCCATGCCATACTTCTTCTCCAGCGACATGATACCACGGCAAGAGCGGAAGGCTTTTGGTGGATATTTCATCTGCGTAGCGACTTCCTTGAGATAAAGCAGAAGGATGTTGTCTATTTGCCCTGCCCGTTGATATATTTCCTCCAAATCCTTTTCAAAGCTACCATGATGACCAGGAAGATTATGTGCATCTTTCTGTGAGTAGGTATAGGGAGTATCATCTCGCTGATGGATGGTAACTAACTTTAACCCATAGTAGATTTGAACATTGTCATTATCGTAAATAAGCTCCATACGTTTGCCGATATACTCTGTTGGAACACTATAACTATGCTTTCTTAGCATAACGAAGCTATTAGCCATGACAGTAGCAGACTTTCTAGACTTCATCTGATAGCGAGCGGTAGGAAGAGGACGAAGAAAATCTTTTTCCATTTCCTCAAATAGTTCTTGGCGGGATTCCTTACGTCCACTCAATCTACGGCTATTAAATGCTTCTAAAGATGTGCGTATAGCAATATTAAGTGATTCTAGATTATGGAAAATTTGCCCTTCAATATCTACATATACCGACCGATACATTAGCTTTACAGCATTCTCAACCAGTGCCTTGTCCTTGGGACGGCGCACCCTAGCTGGATAAACAGCCATGTCATAAAATTCAGCCATAGCAGCGAAGTCGTCATTGATAACAGGCTCATTACGATCACTGCAGATAACGGCTGATTTTAAGTTGTCAGGCACAACAGCCTTGGGTACACCACCAAAGAAATGAAGAGCATTCTCGCAAGCAACGATAAGGTCTTCCTTCTTCTGCGACCACACTGCCTCGCAATAGGTGTAATGACTGCATGGAAGGGTAGCCACAAAAACCTCTACCTTCCGCACCTCACCCGTCTGTTCTTCGACTATCTCTAGTTTATCACCCGCATAATCAATATACATCTGATCGCCAGCAAGGTGCTCTACATGTCCTACGGCTCGTGTTTGACATCTGTAGGCATGGATTGCGTGTTTGAAAGTAGAATACTGGTAACCATTAGGATGAGTTTTGAGATACTCCGTGTGAAGAGATAAGATAGAAACACCCTTCTTGCTAAGCCGTTTCACATAATCAGGAACAAGTGCCTCTAACTCCAACTTACGAGCAGAAGGCGGACGGTTACGAGAATGCCCATCTGAAAACAAGTCCGCTAGCTTATCATCTGAAAGCGACAGAATTTGCTCCATAGACAAGCCACTTTCTTGGAATTTACGGACATACTTGCGGAGGGTGTTACGAGATATATGGAAAGTACTAGAAATACTTCTTATTCCCATACCAGATGCGTAACAGCGCAATAAATTCTTTAATTTTGTCATATAAATAATAGTTTTATGTTTTTAATGCCGACCAGG
>NZ_JRPT01000108.1:0-2217 GCF_000762865.1 Prevotella sp. S7 MS 2
AATCTTTTATAGGTTTTCTATGCCACGTACCATAATTTTCTTTTTGGGAAGTTTTGTTTTAATTTCGATGTAATCTTGTTCTATGGCTCCTATGATTACTTGATTTTTCTTTAATTTATAGTCTTCTCCGTCTTTCTTCTCAATGGTATAGACAAAATAGTTTTCACCTTGCTTTTGTACGGCCGAAATAGGGAGTGCAAAACCTTGTTTGGAACTTATATTGATAATGGCCTCTACATAACTGTCGTTGATAATCATAGTTCCATTGGATTTGTCGATGGTAGCTATACAATTAATGGCTTTGGTATCTGGATTGATGATTTTCCCGATGTTAGATATTTTTGCTCGTAGGTTCTTGCTGTCATTACCGCCAGTTCCAAATATAACTTGTTGGCCAACGTGCAATTTCCTTATATCTGTATCGAATACTTCAAGTCTCAATTGGAGAGCATTGGGGTTGACTATCTCTGCAATATAGTTTTGCATATCGGTATATTCCCCTAATAATGTATTTACTTTTGTGATATATCCGCTAATGGGGGCGGTTATCGGAAAAGAAGCAGACATTTTCCCTTGCTCTATCAGAGTTGGATTTATGTGCAGCGTAGTAATACTTGCTTTGAGGGACAGATAGCCGGCGTATGTGCTATTGTAAATGCTTTTGGCTGCTAGATAATCCTTTTTAGCTCCAATCTGTTCAGCCCAAAGGGCGCTTGCTCGTTCGTAGTCAGCTTTCGCTTTAGTGTAGGCTATGGCCGCTTCTGCAAAACTTTGCTGTAAATTCATAAACTCGTTACCGGATATAGTCGCTACTACTTGACCGGCAGTGACATAATCTCCCACCTTACATCTCAATGTGTTGATTTTGCCAGAGATGGGAGTGCTGACTTTAGCCATGGCATTTGTGGGAGCAAAAATATATCCTTTGCATTCTACTTTCTCAAGAAAGGTTGCTGTACTAACTTGACCTATCTCCATTCCACCTTTTTCAAATTGTTCAGAGGTGATGGTTATCAGTCCGTCATCTTGAGATTGGGCTTCAGTCGTCTTATTGTTAGTACATGAATAACCTATGTATTTGTCGTTTGTTTACATATCAAAAAGAGCCTGTTTTAAGTTGTTGCAAGGGAGTGGCAGCAGTGCTGCATGAGCCGAACAGCAATACTGCCTCGGCTTTGCAGTAAAGTGATGATAAAGTGCTTAAAATCAGATATTTACATCTTCGACGGATTAAGTGAAGTGCATGTGGAAGTAAGGTGGCTACTTCATTTGGATTATTGTGCCCCTTGCATGGCTTCAATCGGATTATTGGTGGTGATGAAGTCGACACCTGCCTCGCTCATCTCTTGAATGGTGGCAGGTTCGTCTACGGTCCAAGCATTGACGGTCAAGCCTAATTCATGGGCTTGGCGTATCCATTCCGGATGTTGTCGGAATGCGCTATAATGATAATCAAGACCTGTGAAGCGGAGTTTGTGTAACTCTTCGGGCGAGACGTTTCCACGCAGATAGGCTACTTTAGCATGACTGTCTAATCGTATGAGTTCCTTGCATACGTCCATGTTGAACGAGATATATTCCACTCTGTCGGCCATACCATATTTCATTACTTCTTGCAAAGTCTTCCGGGTGGCCTCTCTGTTTCGTTCGAGGGTGGCGTGCGACTTGATTTCGATGATGAGTTTAGTGGGACTTTTGCTCTTTTTGAGCATTTTGAGGAAGTCTTTGAGTTGTGGCATGTGCTCGCCGTTGTCAAGCACGAGAGCTTTGCATTCCTTGTAAGTAGCTTGTTGTATGTTTACTCCTTTGAACGTAGGGTCATGGTTTACCATCAAATGTCCATCGGCAGTGAGCCAAATATCGGTCTCCGACCCATAAATTTGCAAGTCCAGAGCATTCTGTAATGATTCACGAGAGTTCTGTGCTGCGCCTTCCATTTTCCAATGTCCACGGTGCGCAATGACTTTATGTGCGCTCATGGTGAGGGTTGATACTGCTAGTAATGTGGCGATGATGAGGCTTCGTAGTGTTATTTTCATGATGAACTTGTAATGAGGTTTTATTGTTGGTTTATTCTTCTTTCAGAGTCGTATGCCAAATATACGCATAATTCTACATATAATATATGGTGTAGAGCATAAAATATGTGAATCGAAATCGGCCACCCTTGGTACACTGAAAGGATGGGGGAGCGAGACATACTGTAGAAACGATAAA
>NZ_JRPT01000109.1:0-1790 GCF_000762865.1 Prevotella sp. S7 MS 2
CGAGATTTTAAGCACAACATTGATATAAATCAAGGATTATACAAAGAAATTGCCATAATCTTACGCAACAATACTCCCCTATTCTGTCAAGGAGTACTATCTTTATACTATATTTTGATACTATAGACCAACATCATTTCACTTTCACAAACCAAGGTAAACGATCTATTGGTACATCAAGTTGGTAAACTTTGCCACCATTATATATAGTTCCTTGGTCATCTCGCCATTTCCCTTTGGGCAATTTTACGGTTCGATGATTAACAGCCGTCGTTACAGGAGCTACCAAATATGTATCACCAAACATATATTGGTCGCTAACATTTTCAAAACCTTGATTGGGAAAACTATAAGCCATGTGACGAACTATAGGTTCTCCAGTTTGAGCAGATTTCTTCGCCTGTTCCAAAATATACGAACCTAGTTGTGTATGCCAGTGTGCGTATTTACGAACTATGGACAAATTTTCTTTTGATAAAATACGCCACGGGGCAACAGAGAATTGCATCATAGGCATCATTGCATGGATTTGACATGACCGAATGATGAGTGTTTGGTCAAACTTGTCTTCATCTACATTGTAAAAGCTACCATATTCACCGCCACCAATCATATCGGGACAAGTAAAAGCATAACCTAACAATCCTGCCGAAATCATATCAGGCACCAATTGGCTCACACCCACCCACGAATATTTCTTATCGCCTAAACGTTGTACCAATCCTTCATTGCCATGCCTCCAACAAGCACGCATTTCATTATATTGAAATTCCCTACCTAGCGCTGCCCACAAATATGTTTGCGCAATATCAAAGGATTTTCCATCATACACATCTACATTCTCTTCTAAATAACTATAAGAATCGCCTGCATCAAATTTAAAACCATCGATACCATATTTCTTTTGCAATTCTTTTAACTCTTCACGAATCTGATTATAAGCTTCGGGATTACTTAAATCATAAACGAAACTATATCCATTCCACCACCGAGCTACTGCAGCTTGATTTGTACCCTTTGCTTTAACAAAAAGTCCTTTAGCCTCAAAATCTCGACTCTTTTTACTATCAGGCGAAACATAAGGGCATACCCACAACATTACTTTAAATCCTAAACTGTGGAGTTCATCTATCATTTGCTTAGGATTTGGGAACTTTTCGGCCCGGAATTCCCATTCGCCATAATCTTTTTGCCAATTATCATCAATGATAAGAATGCCCGGTTCAAAACCATTATCTATAATATTATGAGCATATTTTAATATGTCGGCTTGGTTTTGATTATAGAGCAGCTCTATCCAGCTATTATAAATAGGACGCTCAAAAAATAGAAATGGTGGAATTTCTCCTGTTGTTGGAAAATGCCTATTCATTGCTCCCAAGTAAGCATCACGCAAGGTCTTACCATACGTTTGAACCTCCACCCCACCTTGCGTAGGCTGAAAATTCATCACGCGATTGGTAACCTTCAAATGGTAAGCAGCATCTAACCAAATTGCTCTTCCTTGATTTGACAATAACAAAGGTGCTGTTTGATTATTAAAATTCTCTATGCGCGTATTTACTTCTAGAGATTGGTTACTTATTGGTAATTGAGTTCCAATACCAGTTCCTACTCCCCACCAGCATTCATTGGGTAGAATATCAACCTGTTGGGCATGTACATGGCATAGTTCAACAAACAATAAGCATAAAATTATTACTTTTTTCATGACAAATACTTTTAAAAATATCTCGTTCCTTAAAAGAAACGAGATATTATACAACTTATTGCTTTATATAATCTATTAA
>NZ_JRPT01000110.1:0-1117 GCF_000762865.1 Prevotella sp. S7 MS 2
TTGTTGTGGGTGTGCGTGTGTTTTTTGAGAACTCGATAGTGTGCCGATGTACTTTATTTTGTGTTGATTTGGTGAGTGCCAGGAGTTTCTGGTTGCTCTTTCTTTTCAACCTGTTTGGTGTGCCTGCTCCTTCACCCTGTCGGGGTGGGTGCACAAGTTTTTTCGGATATGAATGCCAGGCCAACCCGTGTGGTTGGTTTGTCGTTTGTTTTTGCCGGTTTTGAGCTTTTCACTGAAATAGCTTTTGTGGAGAGTTTGATCCTGGCTCAGGACGAACGCTGGCGGCGTGCTTAACACATGCAAGTCGAACGGTAAGGCCCCAGCTTGCTGGGGTACACGAGTGGCGAACGGGTGAGTAACACGTGGGTGACCTGCCCCGCACTTCGGGATAAGCCTGGGAAACTGGGTCTAATACCGGATAGGACCGCATCGTGAGGATGTGGTGGAAAGTTTTTTCGGTGTGGGATGGGCCCGCGGCCTATCAGCTTGTTGGTGGGGTAATGGCCTACCAAGGCGGCGACGGGTAGCCGGCCTGAGAGGGTGGACGGCCACATTGGGACTGAGACACGGCCCAGACTCCTACGGGAGGCAGCAGTGGGGAATATTGCACAATGGGCGGAAGCCTGATGCAGCGACGCCGCGTGGGGGATGACGGCCTTCGGGTTGTAAACTCCTTTCACCATCGACGAAGGTTTTCTGACGGTAGATGGAGAAGAAGCACCGGCTAACTACGTGCCAGCAGCCGCGGTAATACGTAGGGTGCGAGCGTTGTCCGGAATTACTGGGCGTAAAGAGCTCGTAGGTGGTTTGTCGCGTCGTCTGTGAAATTCCGGGGCTTAACTCCGGGCGTGCAGGCGATACGGGCATAACTTGAGTACTGTAGGGGAGACTGGAATTCCTGGTGTAGCGGTGAAATGCGCAGATATCAGGAGGAACACCGGTGGCGAAGGCGGGTCTCTGGGCAGTAACTGACGCTGAGGAGCGAAAGCATGGGTAGCGAACAGGATTAGATACCCTGGTAGTCCATGCCGTAAACGGTGGGCGCTAGGTGTAGGGGTCTTCCACGACTTCTGTGCCGTAGCTAACGCATTAAGCGCCCCGCCTGGGGAGTACGGCC
>NZ_JRPT01000111.1:0-596 GCF_000762865.1 Prevotella sp. S7 MS 2
CGGCCGCAAGGCTAAAACTCAAAGGAATTGACGGGGGCCCGCACAAGCGGCGGAGCATGTGGATTAATTCGATGCAACGCGAAGAACCTTACCTGGGCTTGACATATACGGGATCGCCGCAGAGATGTGGTTTCCCTTGTGGCTCGTATACAGGTGGTGCATGGTTGTCGTCAGCTCGTGTCGTGAGATGTTGGGTTAAGTCCCGCAACGAGCGCAACCCTTGTCTTATGTTGCCAGCACGTTATGGTGGGGACTCGTGAGAAACTGCCGGGGTCAACTCGGAGGAAGGTGGGGATGACGTCAAATCATCATGCCCCTTATGTCCAGGGCTTCACACATGCTACAATGGTCGGTACAGTGGGTTGCGATACCGTGAGGTGGAGCTAATCCCTTAAAGCCGGTCTCAGTTCGGATCGGGGTCTGCAACTCGACCCCGTGAAGTCGGAGTCGCTAGTAATCGCAGATCAGCAACGCTGCGGTGAATACGTTCCCGGGCCTTGTACACACCGCCCGTCACGTCATGAAAGTCGGTAACACCCGAAGCCAGTGGCCCAACCCTTGTGGGGGGAGCTGTCGAAGGTGGGATCGGTGATTGG
>NZ_JRPT01000112.1:0-1582 GCF_000762865.1 Prevotella sp. S7 MS 2
AATTGATATAAAAGAGTGTCTTGAATGTACTTCGAGCCATAATGTCAAAGTTTTAAGGTGAATGTATCTTGTATTCGCTGCTGTATCGCTTGCATATCCCGATGGATTCTTTCGGAGGAAACCGCTGCATATACCTGTGTCGTTCTCAGGTTGGTGTGTCCGAGCATACGGCTCACCGTTTCGATAGGAACGCCTGCCGAGAGCGTGATAAGCGAAGCAAAGGTATGGCGAGCCATGTGGAAGGTTAGCGGAGTTTCCATGCCGATGTTTCGTTGTATGTAGTGCATACCATTGAGGACAATGTCGGTGGTCGGCACGTCAAAGACAAAGCCTGCCCTTATCCCTCTATAACGATTCATGATAGTCAGCGCAGGGGGAAGCACCTGTACACGATACGGGGTCTTGGTCTTCATGCGTCTGCCCTTGATGCAGAGTTTGCCTTCTTCCAAGACAATGTTTTCCTCTCTCAGATTGCGGACATCGGAGATGGCAAGCCCTGAAAAGCAAGAAAAGACGAACAAATCACGGACAAAACGATAGTTCTCCCATTCAATCTCCAAGTTGATGATGCGCTCAAGTTCTTCCTGCGTAATGCTTCTTGGTTCACCCTTTGGTCGCTCGTAACTGTAGCCCAAAAAAGGATAGAAGTCCAGCACACCTTTCTTTACCGTCATACGGACGATGGTCTGCAAGGTGGATAAGGTACTGGATATGCTGCTGCGTTTCAGTCTGCGGTCGATGGTGAGATAATACTCGAAGCCCTCTATAAATGCTTTGTCCAGCTGTGAGAGTGGGATGTCGCTTACCATGTGCTTCTTCTGCACATACTCACGGAGCAAGGATAGCTGATAGGTACGGAGTTTGAACGTCTTCAAGGCTCGGTCGATGCCTATACGCTCCTTTGTCTGTGTAAGATACTCCCCGAAACTCTCCAAGAGCAAGGCTTGGCGGTGGATTTGCCCCTGATAGGCATCCTTCACGTCTGTGGCTGTAAAGGATTCTTCTCTTTCACAGAGTTCGTGAAAGCGTGTGTGGATAAGTGCGGTGCATTCACCAAGTTTCTGATTGACGGACACAGCCATGCTGCTCTTGCCGATAAGCCTTTGCTTACGACTGTCCCAAAGAGCAAGCGGAGTTTTGCATTTGGTGGAGAAGCCCGAATGGGTTCTGCCTACGGAGATGCGCCCGATAACAGGCACAAGTCCTTTCTTGTCGGTTCGTTTCGCCTGAACGAAGAACGATACTTTGAGTTTGTTTTCTTTCATTTTTCTGTCGTTTTTTCTAAATTTCCTTTGCTTGCAAAGGTACAGATGAACAAGTATTCCTGAGCGATGCAGAAAAATGAAAGATGAAGAATAAAAACCTATGACACAGTTGTTTACCTTCAATTCGTAACCCCTTTTTGCTTTTTCCCTGATGGGTTACGATTTGGTAACGGAACTCCTGCCGTTTGATGCTCGTTTTCGCTTACCCTCAAAATAGCAAGAAAATGCTAAATGATGATATTTCAAATAGTTACATTCCTTGCGTTTCCCCCTATTCCCCTTCATTCTTAATGACTGATTATGCTAATCATAAGTCG
>NZ_JRPT01000113.1:0-1575 GCF_000762865.1 Prevotella sp. S7 MS 2
CTTCCCGTTACCTTGTGAGTGTCCCCGATAATGGGGATAGTCGCTGGTCCCGGTATGGCTTACCTGCCCTGTAGTTTCCATAATCCGGGGGGTGTTGCCGCCGGGTGCCAGGACTTTCGATGACAGCTGATAGGGACACGGCCAGTTTTAAACTAGGTCTCTTTGTAACGTGGGTGCTTGCAACGAAGGTCATGACACCAGCGACTGGAACAACGCCATACCCATCTCGTTTTCTAGGAGCTCATCATGTCTCCGGAGCATTCCATCGACATATTCCTTGGGTTAGACGTCGGCAAATCTGAACACCACGCCTGCGCCTTAGACCGTGATGGCAACAAGGTCTTCGACAAACCGTTGCCTCAACTCGAATCCGAACTAGCAGGCGTTTTTCACCAGCTTCAGAAGCTTGGCACCGTGCTCGTGATCGTCGACCAACCCAACACCATCGGCGCACTACCGATTGCTGTAGCCCGGGACTGCGGTTGCGAAGTCGGATACCTGCCAGGTCTTGCGATGCGCAAAGCTGCAGATCTCTATCCGGGACGTGCAAAAACAGACAAACGCGACGCATTCATCATCGCCGACACCGCCCGCACAATGCCCCACACGCTACGTGCCGTCGACCGCAATGATGAGGTACTCTCCGCCCTAAAGATGCTGTCCGGCTTCGATGATGACATCGCCCGCGATTGCACTCGCACTGTCAATCGGCTTCGCAGTGTCCTCACCCAGATCTACCCCAGCCTGGAACGAGTTTTTGCTGGTAGCACCCTGACTCGCACGCCGATCCTGGAATTATTGATCCATTACAAGGGACCGCAGGGGCTAAAAAGAGCCGGATACCAACGAGTGTTGAACTGGATGATCAAGCGCACACGTAAAGACCCCACCCCGCTGGTAGACGACATTTTTACAGCGCTGAAAGCTCAAACAGTCACCGTGCCTGGAAGCGATGCCGCCGAGTTAGTAATTCCTCAACTGGCTGCAAACATCCAGGCCCTCAAAGAGCAACGAAACACCATTGCTGAGCAGGTTGAAGAGATGCTCGCTGATTTCCCTCTTTGTGAGGTCTTGATGAGTATGCCCGGAGTCGGCATCAAGACCGCAGCGCAGATCCTTCTTGCGATCGGTGATGGCTCCGACTTCGCTAGTGCTGGCCACTTAGCTGCTTATGCTGGAATAGCACCCGTGACTAGACGATCCGGTTCGTCGATCAGAGGTGAATTCCCGGCACGGTCAGGCAATAAACGACTGAAAAACGCCTTGTTCTACTCCGCATTCGCAGTTATCCGCAGCCACGAACCGTCACGGCGGTATTACGAACGCAAACGCGCTGAAGGAAAACGCCACAACGCAGCAGTCATCTGCCTGGCACGACGCCGATGCAATGTCATCTACGCGATGCTGAAAAACAAGGAGTTCTTCCGCGAAATCCCGCCACGCCCCGTCGCCGCATAAAGCCCCAAAGACGAAGCCGACCAGCACACGCTGGCCGGCTCCTAGGCACGCCTAAGAAACTACTCCCAAGACTGTGCTCGTCAACATCGGTCTGGCACTTGACAAAAACATAGGGAC
>NZ_JRPT01000114.1:0-511 GCF_000762865.1 Prevotella sp. S7 MS 2
TTTGCACCTCATCCCTCTCACAGAACCGTACGTACGGACCTCGTATACGGCTCATGCACATTACCATTTAGCATATGCGCTAAACACGTAGCCAGTCTCAACTTTCCCCATATCATACAACGTTAAACTATCTAACCACTTATTCGGCATAGCATAGTGAGCTAATGGACTGGCTGAGTTTCTCCGGCGCCACATCGCTATCGACTCAAACGGTGGTTTATAGCCTAATTGTTTAAGTCGTCTATGTAGCCGTTTAGGCTTTTTCCATAGCTTAAGTTGTATGCTGCGAAGCCGTCTTCGCACCCACTGCGCCAGCTCTTTAAAGGTACTTTTCGTGTCGGCAATCCTAAAATACTGAGCAAATCCCCTAAGCAGGGGGTTAAGTTGCTTAATAACGCTCGCTAGCGGTCGCCCACTATTTCGCTTCGTCATCGCCTTAACCTTTTGCTTAAACAGCGACAGCTTCTTAGGCTGTATCTTTGTGTAGTGACTGTAAATCACTACCCCTAAG
>NZ_JRPT01000115.1:0-523 GCF_000762865.1 Prevotella sp. S7 MS 2
GATGTGAGTCTTCTCACCGTTCACCTGTAGCTTAAGGTCCTGCTCAAGTAGTTTAGTAGCCACCTCAAGGGCTCGTTGCGCTCCTTTAGCACTTCGACATAGAATTAAGATGTCGTCTGCATAGCGAACAATCCGATGTCCTCTGTCCCGCATTGCTTGGTCAAAGGCATCGAGATAAATGTTAGCTAATAACGGACTGATGACGCCGCCTTGTGGACTGCCTATATCCGTGGACGCCAATTTGCCGTCAATCATAACGCCGCTTTGCAGGAATTGACGTATCAATTCCAACACGCTGCTGTCTGTGACACGCTTTTTGACTTGTTGGATAATCAGTTCATGGTCAAGGCGGTCAAAGCATTTCGATAAGTCCATATCCACTACGTGCTTAAGTCCGTAGCGTCTTATAAACATCGTTGCTTTGCTAATAGCATCATGACAACTTCGATTCGGTCTGTAGCCAAAGCTTGATGGGTGAAATTGCTCCTCAAATATCGGGGTCAGCAATTCATTGACCGCTTGT
>NZ_JRPT01000116.1:0-534 GCF_000762865.1 Prevotella sp. S7 MS 2
CAGCGCTCGGTATTGTTTCGTTTTGAGTTCATTAAGTAATTGCAGCAGATTGTCGTCCAAGCGCTCGCCAAACTGCGCAAGCGTCTGACCATCGATGCCGGCCGCTCCGCCTGCTCGTCTCACCTTCTTGTAGCTCCTTAACAGCAGCTCTTTGTCTAAGAGTCTGCCATACAAGCTGTAATACACTCTGCGCATTACGTCATGCTCTCCATTTCTTACGTGCGCTACATTTCTATGGCATATCTTCACCTGAGGGCGGTCTATTCCTTGGCTCATATAGCGTGCCAGCTCAAAGGCAATCTACTATAGCGGAACACCAAGTACTCCCGTATACAGTTTCTCTACTCAGCTCACTTGTCACAGTTCGCCAAGATAGGAAGACCCCGATAGCTAATCGGTTTGTGTATCCTCATGTGCAATACGTCATCAAACGTACGCTTATAATGTACTTCCTCCCTTCGCAACCGGCGCTAGCTTTTGGCTAGCGTGGCTCAGCTAAACTCGGTTAGCTGTCAGCTTAGTTTTATCCTCCAC
>NZ_JRPT01000117.1:0-1454 GCF_000762865.1 Prevotella sp. S7 MS 2
GGTAACTATTCAGCGACACCTTGCACCTTAATCCACGTTTGAAATAAACAGGAAAAGACCTATTAAAAGACAAAACAAAGTGTCTTTATTTCTTGTGTATGTGAGATGTTTTTTGTACCTTTATACCTATGAAAGAGCAAGTTACGGACATATCAAAAGTACTGCAAGACATGACGACCGAGATGCGGCTGATGCGTGAAACCATTGGTCTGCAGTATGCTGAGATTGCCAAGCTGAACCGTAACATAGAATCTCTTAATCATCAAATACGCAAGAAGGACGAAGAAAATGCAAGACTAAAAGAACGCCTGTCTAAATACGAGAAGCCCAAGAAAAATTCCGGCAACAGCAGCACTCCGCCTAGCAAGGAGAGCATGAAAGACGAAATCGTTAGAAGAACGAAGACTCTCCGCAAGCCTAGCGGCAAGAAGCCTGGCGGTCAGGAAGGGCATGACGGGCATAAACTATCCTGCTCTTCCATGCCAAACGAGATAGTGTACGATGCTCCCAAATACTGCACTAACTGTGGTGAGTCTCTTGCCGATGCAGAGCGTGTACTTGACTATGTAACGCAAGTAATCTCAATTCCAGAGCTGAAGCCGGTAGTCAAGGAGATACGCCACTATGTTATGATATGCAAGAGTTGTGGCGAACGCATCCGTACCGCACCAAGGCGCAAGTCCAACGATGTGATTTACGATGCAAGCGTAAAGTCACTTGTCGTGTATCTCAGTGTCGTGCAGTTCCTTCCGTACGGCCGTATAGCAAGTTTTTTGCGTGAGGTATTCGGGGTTGCTCCGAGTGAAGGCTCGCTTGTAAACTGGGTGAGGGAAGCCAAAAGAAATGCACAGCCTGCCATTGAGAAAATCAAGGAATATGTCATGTCGTCAAGTGTTGTCGGTTTCGACGAGAGCGGATGCTATTGCAACAAGCGTCTTGACTGGGCATGGATTGCGCAGACTGTTTATTACACCTTGCTTTTCCGTGCTGATGGCAGAAGCTCAAAAGTGTTGACAGACAAGTTTGGCGACAGTCTGGAACGCATGACAGCCGTAACAGACCGCCATAGCGCATACTTTGCGCTTCATTTCCTCAATCATCAAGTTTGCCTTGCGCATTTGCTGCGGGAGTTACAGTATATGTCGGAACTGAATACCAAGCAGAACTGGTCAGGAAAGATAACCGACTTGTTCCGTGAAGCCATACATGAGAGGAACACTAACCCATCGACAGTAATCCCCAAGACATCATGGACAGAACGCTTGGACAGTCTGCTTAAAATAAATGTTAGCAGTCTTGGCAAAAAGTTTGAAACCGTCAAGAAGGGATTGATAAAATGCCGTGACTACATCTTCAACTTTCTTGAAGACCCATTGATACCGCCTGACAACAACGGAAGTGAACGGGGAATACGCAAATTGAAAATAAAATTGAAGAACTCTTGTACATTCCGC
>NZ_JRPT01000118.1:0-1410 GCF_000762865.1 Prevotella sp. S7 MS 2
GTCTTTTCAAGGGCGGAACTTCTTTGAGTAAAGGATGGAATCTTATTAACCGTTTCAGTGAAGATATCGACATCTCCATTGACAGAACTTTTTTTGAAAAAATCCTTAACCTGCCATTTGCCAAGTGTGAGAACAACAACCAGGTAAAGAAGTTAAGAAAAGCGTCGCGAGATTATATTCATGGGACACTTTCAGCAGAACTGGATGTGGAACTTCAGAAAATGGGAATTGAAGGATATACTGTAAAGAATGAAACGATGGCGGGGGAACCTCCCAAGCCTATAGATCATGACAGTGACCCAACGGTAATATTCGTCAATTATGAAAGTATCTTCCCGTCCAGCATGAGACTTATTGATGCGAGGATTAAAATAGAAATCAGTTGTCTATCTATGTCTGAGCCTAATGAGAAATGCGACATTCGCTCTCTTGTCTTTGATAAGTTCCCTGAAGAGGATGATGAAATGACAGCATCTATCAAGACTGTAACGCCATCAAGAACATTTTTGGAGAAGGCACTGCTTCTTAGTGAGGAGCTTCAAAAGGAAGAACCAAGAACATTGCGTATGTCCCGGCATCTCTATGATTTAGATAGATTGATGGACACAGAGTTTGGCCAGAAGTCACTGAACGATGGCAACCTTTATAAGGCTATCGTAGAACATCGTCGTCGTTTCTATCATTTGGGATATGTGGACTATGACAAAGATTATCCGACAAGTATTGATTTTATCCCCCGAAATGAGGTTCTGAAAGCCTATCGTCTGGACTATGAGACAAATATGGTAGATGGATATATATATGGCGAAGCCAAGCCCTTTAAGGAATTGATGAAAAGAATGGAGAAATTACTTCATGACTTCAGACAAATTATAATTCCTTAGATGTGCCATTGACCATCGTTTGTTACAGGTATCAAAATACGCAATCCAATGTTTCCTTTATGACGGGAGGTATATTAATAAAGTAATGCCACATCGTAAGGAATTCAAAAATCTTAAGTGGCATGAGAAAGATTTTCTGTTTCAACATATGAAGATTATGCGTAATGAAAAAGGTATGTTGGGATTTGACCTCTTGCAATTTCCGGAGGCTTCTGATTACGTATTATACTATTTGATTCTGATCTATGGAACCAATTCTCAAAAGATTCGTTTTGACGACGAGGTAAAAGATTATATTGGAGTGATACCAGAAGATAGGAAAGCTAAACATAAGATATTCTTTGAAAATCACCTTTCTTCATGGTTTGACGAGTTTGATAAAGGAGGTGGCCCTTATTTTTCTGTGATGCGCCCCATGTATTATTCGAAGTTGAAGGAATATGAAGAACAGAGAAACGGTGGCATTATAGACCGCAATGTATTTGCGGAAAAGGTACTATATATGAAAGCATGTTTCTTTTACATA
>NZ_JRPT01000119.1:0-1354 GCF_000762865.1 Prevotella sp. S7 MS 2
CATTCTTTTTTGAAATCCAAGCCCCCTAGTGAAATAAATCAAGTTCTTTTGGTGGTGAATTTGCCTTTTCAGCTATTATGATGAGTTCATCATTCTGTGGATTTTCCATAAATGATATAAAATCGGTATAATACATCAGTGTGAGCCTTAGCATGGTTACCAGCTGCGAGAAGGATACGTGTCTTTTTATCATTCTGGAGATAACGGTACAGAGCAGATTGGCAATGAGTACCACCCATGTCTGTATCTGTATGGCATTTACACTGTCACCATAGAAGAAATGCAGTGGGAAGTTCTGCTTGAGCTGCTTGTAAAGGGACTCAATAGCCCATCTGCGCTTGTAAATCTCCTCAAGGTCCTTCACATCAAGCTCAAGGTTATTGGTCAATAGGACAACTGACTTATGTGAGTTATTACTCCATAGTTCCACTCGTCTTGCCTCGTGCCTCATCTCTCCCTTCTCAAAGAGAATCTTCTTGTCAGTATGCATAACCAGCCCATCAGGACTTACATAGGTTACTGAGGATAGCTCCTTATACGTGAGATTCTTCTTCATCTTGGTCACATAGCATACTCCCTCCTCTGTAAGTCGCTGGAACTGTGCATAATCAACGTATGCCCTGTCCATGGTAAGGGTAGCATCCTTAGGAAGATGCACTTCTTTAAGTAGATAATGATCATGCGTGGCGGCAGAGGTAAGCTGTACGACCATGGGAACACCAACATGATACTTCATCACCGTATGAACCTTCATACCGCCTTTCTTCTTACCACTCTTGGGGTGTCTGCCTACTCCTTTGAGGATGTTGTCAAAAAGGGTAATCGTAGTTGAATCCATCATATACAGAAGTTTCTCCCATGTCTTCTGTTCACCTTTAGGGCGGCTGTCCGCTAAAAAAGAACCATAACGCTCTAAGAGGTACGCATAAACGCTTGCAAAGAACTCTTGTGGGCGACGCTTGTTGGCATCAGCAAGCGTACTACGACGGACGACATAGTCCATGCCAAGATGATGTAGTTTGTTTACTTCAGCCTTCATGCCAATCTCCACTTCCCGAAGAGAATCAAAGTGTTTGAGAACACCGAAGAGCATTATGACAAGGTGAGTCCACCCGTCAAGACGCTTCACATAAGCTTCACTTCGGGGTGTTTCAAGGCTAATTTGCTTGATTTGTTGCTTATCGAGTAATTTTATTACCTGATTATAGACCGGCTGTCCGATAAAATGTGTACTTTTGCCCATGTTATTGAAGTTTTGACCAAGAAAACAAAAGTAACAAAAAGGGCTGAAATCCAAATACGGATTTTAGCCCTTAACTTTTATATGTGGAAAAGGTTTACCGGACAGTAATAT
>NZ_JRPT01000120.1:0-1275 GCF_000762865.1 Prevotella sp. S7 MS 2
TTCGCCAATACAGGGCTTTACACCGATGGGGTTGAGACTTTTGCATAAAAGCAGTTAAATACCGGATTTCTGTTCTACTTGGAAATTTTTTGATTTTTTGATTTTTTTGGAAATTTTCGACAAATTTCACCCCGCTTTTATCGATAAATGCCTGTTTTTTAGGCATTTATCTGCCTAATTCTGCCTTTTAGGCAAAATTAGGCGCAACTATCCTAAGCTTATTGGCAGCTTTTAAACAATTGATGCAAATCGCTTTCAAAAGCGACTGCGCATGCACCTTGACGAGACTAAAATAGCTTGCCCGCTTATGTTTGAATTTACGGTGCAGCGTGCCGAAACTTTGCTCAATCACATAGCGAGTCTTAGATAAACGCTTGTTGCGTTCTATCTGCTCACGTGTCAACACTGAACCGCGATGCGCCTTTTGCATAATGCCATCTTCTAAGCCGAGCGCTTGTAATCGCTTTCGATTCTTTGCGCTGCTATAGCCCTTATCCGCTTCTACTCTCGTGCCCTGTTCCAAATCATTAACGAGTGGTTCAAGTTGATTAACCTCATGCACATTAGCGGGCGTGGTATTAAGCTTTTCAATATAGCCCTCACCATCCGAACGAGCATGTAGCTTAAAGCCTAAATGGAAGTCAGCCCCCTTTTTTGTCCAACGTGCATCCTTATCAGTGCTTGGTGCAGACTCATGATACTCACCGTCCTCAAGCTGCTCAATTGCCTTCATTTTCTTACGACCTGCCGTTTGAATAATCGTCGCATCAACCACTGCCGTTTGCGCCTTGGCTACTTTTAGACCCTTCTCGCTTAACTGCTGATTGATAAGCACTAACAGCTTATCCAATAAACCCTCCTCAGCCAACCAATTGCGGTAACGGCATAGGGTACTGTGATCGGGAACGTCCATATCATCAAAACCGCAAAAAATCGTAAAATCAATGCGAGTCACCAAACTATGCTCAAGCTCCGGATCGGAGAGGCTATGCCATTGACCCAATAGGACTGCCTTAAACATGGCGAGCACGGGATAACTCGGACGACCTTGTTGAGTCGTCAATCGACGCTGCTTTTGTGAATTGAGGTAGCGTTCAATCGGTCGCCAATCAATCACTTGATCTAACTTAAGTAACGGAAAACGGTCGAGGTGTTTGGCAATACGGGCTTTGGCGGTTTGTTGAAAGAAACTACTCATGGGACTGAAGTAAGAATGCAAGGAAATAAGCCATATTTTAGGAAGTTTGAGGGGTTATTGCAAAGGTCTCACGCTGT
>NZ_JRPT01000121.1:0-1241 GCF_000762865.1 Prevotella sp. S7 MS 2
AGACCTCTGCAAAACTCATTGTTCAAAGTTTGCTCATTTCATCATATTTTTGTACCTTTATAGTATGAAACAACGTCCTTCTTCTCCGAGTTTTGCTGACCTAATAGTTGGTCATCGTAAGGTTAAACAGACCTTTTTCTTTCAAATTGATCAGATAATCGACTGGAATCCCATTCGTGGACTTATTGAAATTGCTTACACCAAAGGCAACCGTCCCACTGGTCGTCCAAGCTATGACAGCCTTGTGTTGTTCAAGACCGAACTTCTTCGTACATGGTATGGCTTGAGTGACGGCGAGGTCGAAGAGCAGGTAAATGACCGTCTGTCCTTCAGTCGCTTTGTTGGTTTAGGATTGGATGACTGCGCTCCAGATAGTACAACTGTATGCCGTTTCCGTAACATTTTGGTTGAAGCCGACCTTTACGACAATGTGCTGCAAGAGATAAATCGCCAGTTAGAGTTAGCTGGTGTTTTAGTTAAGCGTGGTGCCATCGTTGATGCAAGTATCACGGATAGTCCTCGTCGACCTCGCGGCCGTAAGGAATACGAAGTAGTTGAGGATCGCAATGAGGAATCAGGCAGGGATGTAGCAGAAAACGCAATGGTTAAAGAGATCGTCAAGCCCAATGTTGATGGTGAAGCACGTTGGGTAAAGAAGATGGGGAAGCTACACTTCGGTTACAAGCGACATTCGGTTACAGATGAGAACGGCTTGGTGATAGCTGAGGAAACCACACCGGCTAACGAAAGTGACATCAAACATTTGGAAAAGCCATTAGAAAAAGCTAAACTTCCACAAAGTACACCTGTTTATGCCGACAAGGGTTATGATTCTACAGCAAACAAGGATGTACTTAAACGTATGAAGCTCAAGAGTCGTATCATGCACAAAGGAGTAAGGGGACGTAAACTAACGGAAAGAGAGCAGCGTATTAATGTAGCCATCAGCAAGACACGGTATAAAGTGGAACGTACCTTTGGATCTATTCACAGATGGTTTCATGGTGGGATAGCCAGATATGTAGGTCTAGCTAAGACTCACGCACAACACATCATGGAGGCTATTGCCTACAATTTATATCGAACTCCAGGGATAATTGTGTCTAATTCTCTCAAATAAGGGGAGAATATGAGATGAAATAGAGCATATATAGCCTAAAAACCAAAAATATTGACTGCGGGTGAGCCAATAGTGTTCAAAAACAAGAATGATAGAGAATGAGGTAAGGTTTTGCAGAGGT
>NZ_JRPT01000122.1:0-1190 GCF_000762865.1 Prevotella sp. S7 MS 2
AATGTCTAAACCTCTTGTAGGCTTTGTTATATTTTGTTTGTCCAAAAACAGCTTCTGGTTCTATGCACCTTTGTCCTCGATGCTTGATGCCTTCTTTAGAGGTCAGTAGTTCTCGTGCCTTTTGTTTATATTGCTGTAGCTGGTGGTTTACTTCTATGATTCTGTTTCCTCTTGCTTTGAAGCATGAGCCTCTCAGCGGACAGCCCTCACAGCGTTCTGCCTGATAACGTACGCTGTAAGTAACGAACCCATTGGAGGTGATGGAACGCTTCATACCAATACGCTTCATGTGCTGTCCCATCGGACAGACGTAGAAATCCTGTTCCTTGTTATAATAAAGACTTGCAGGACTAAAGGGATTAGGTGTATAACGTGGACGCTGCTCTTTATGGAAGTAATTGTATTTTACGTAAGCTTCAATATTATGTGTGTCCATGAACAGATAGTTCTCCTCGGAACCATACCCCGAATCGGCTACGACTGTCTTGGCATAACGATTGTAACGTGAGTTAAAAGACTCTAAGAATGAAGGTAGTGTGAGTGTATCGGTACGATTGGCATAGAGTGCAAAGTCGGTGATGAACTGGTTCTCCGTTGCTATCTGCAGATTATATCCAGGCTTGGTTTGTCCGTTCCGCATAGCATCCTCCTTCATATGCATAAACGTGGCATCAGAGTCAGTCTTACTGTAAGAATTTCTCTCGCCCATAATCTCAAGGTGCTGGTCGTACTCATGGAGTTTATTACGTTTCTTATCAAGCTCCTTAAGCTGTTTCTTCTTGGTTCTTATAGCCAGCTTTTCTTCTTTTGTCTTAGGCTCTGGGACTGATTCCAGAGACTTGTTCAACTCCTCGGATATCTCACTGAGCAGATCTGCGGTGAACTCAACACCTTCTTTCTTTGCTGCATTGTCCTGCGCTATAACATCGTCAACCTGAAGCAGGAGTGTGCGTATTTGCTCCTGCAACTTGGCACGGTTCTTCTCTACGGTTCTTCTCCAAACGAAAGTATACTTGTTGGCTTTCGATTCTATCTTTGTGCCATCAATATATTCAACGTCAAGACTTATCAAACCTTTGGCTGAAAGTATCAATACCACCTGTGTGAAGATATTGTTGATTTCCTTTTTTACACGGTTGCGAAAACGGTTGATAGTTATGAAGTCGGGCTGTTCATATCCTGCCAGATAG
>NZ_JRPT01000123.1:0-1100 GCF_000762865.1 Prevotella sp. S7 MS 2
CGACGCCCATCCCGACCCCCTTCGACCGCCCACCTAGGTGTACCCGGCCATCAGGTTGGTAGCAGTCGGCTGACCGGCGGGTGGCCTCCGAGTGCGCTGTGGCGTCGTTCAGTGTTGTAGTACTCCAGCCACGGCGCAAGGGCTGCCGTCCGATCACTGTTACAGGCGTAGATCTGGCGGTAGGCCCACTCGGTGGCCAGAGTGCGATTGAGGCGTTCGACCTTGCCGTTCTGCCATGGACAATGCGGCTTGATGAACTTCTGGACGATGCCATGTTCGGCGCACACCTCACGCAATGAGTAGCGGTAGGCCCAGGCATTGTCGGTCATCAGCCGCTCGACCCGGTCGATGCCGTGCTCGGCGAAGTAGGCGATCGCCCGTTCCAGGAAACCGGAGCAGGTGGCCCCCTTCTCGTCGGGGAGGACCTCGCTGTAGGCCAGGCGGGAATGGTCATCGACCATCGAGTGGACGTAGTCGTAACCGACTCTGGTCTTGCGGTCGCGTGGGGCGTTCGGGCGGCCATGGGCGCGCCATCCACCACCGTCGGGGATCTTGCCCAGCTTCTTGACGTCCATGTGCACTAACTCGCCCGGCCGGTCGCGCTCGTACCGCACTGCGGTGGTCTTGGATGAGCGGATCACCTCGCCGGTGATCGGGTCACATTGGCGCAGGTACGGCACACCGTGGCGGCGCAGAATACGCGAGACCGTCCGGGCCGGCACCCCGACGCGGGGACCGAGGACGTCCGGGCCCTCCCGATGCTCGGCACGCGCGGCAAGAACCTGCTTCTCGACCTCGGCACTGGTCTTGGTCGGCGAGGTGTGCGGGCGCGAAGAACGAGTCTGCAGGCCGGCCTCGCCCTCGGCGGCGAAGCGGTCGATCCAGGTCTTCACGCACTTGCGGGACACACCCATCGCCGCGGCGATGTGGGATTGGGGCCACCCGCACTGATGACGCTCGACGATCAGCCGGCGACCATGAACAGTCAAACGAGCACTACCGTGGGACACGAGAACCTCCGGTTTGGAAGTGGGCCTTAGACAAGCCACATCCCATCCGGAGGTTCTCGCTTAATCAACCAGGCTCGCCGCTACCAACGT
>NZ_JRPT01000124.1:0-939 GCF_000762865.1 Prevotella sp. S7 MS 2
ACACAATTTTTGTGCTACTCCAAAATGGAATTATATTAAAAGATATTGCGAAAGCAATAAAAGTATGTCCAAGTACAGTATCTCGTGAAATAAAACGTAATAGTGGAACCAGAGGAAAGTATAACTGGAAAACTGCCCAAGCAAATGCTGTTCTCACAAAGCGAAAAACTCCCGGCAATCATTCAATCAAAAAGGATGTTATGGATGAGGCGAAACGTCTTCTTATCACAGAAGAATGGTCTCCGGAACAAATATCTGGTGTATTGGCTAAGGAAGGCAAGTATATTAGCCATGAAACCATATATCGTATGATACGTAAGGACAAGGCAAAAGGTGGAACACTATATAAACTCTGTCGTCACAAGCTAAAGCATCGTGCCAAGCCTGTTGGTAGCAGACGTATATCCATACCCAATAGAACAAGTATCAGCGAGAGACCTACTGAAGTTGACGGAAAACGCTTTGGGGACTTCGAGATGGATACAATTGTTGGAAGAGGAAATCATGGTGCTATTGTGACACTGATAGAACGCAGTACAAATATACTATTTATGAGAAAACTTAAAAAGGGAAAGAATGCCAAGGAGTTAGCACGCACTGTAATACATTTGCTATCTCCATTCAAAGAGCATGTCAAGTCTATTACAACGGACAACGGCACAGAATTCGCTTGCCATGAAATGATAAGCAAAAGCCTTGGTGTCACCGTCTATTTTGCTGACCCATACGCTTCATGGCAGAAAGGGGCTATAGAAAATGCTAACGGACTGATTAGACAATACGTGCCAAAAAAAGAAACGTTTGAGCATGTCAGTCATCAACAAATAACAAAGTATTCAAAGAAAATTAACATGAGACCAAGAAAGAAATTAGAATTTAGAACACCACATGAGTGCTTTTACGAACTAATTAAGTAAATTTGCACTTGCTTGTTGAATT
>NZ_JRPT01000125.1:0-844 GCF_000762865.1 Prevotella sp. S7 MS 2
GCGGGGAAGTCCCGCCACCGTGGGTCGATCATCACCGCGACACCGCGGGCGATGCGGGACAACGCGAAGAACCACACGTTGGCGAGGGTGATCGATGCGCTATGACGACCCCCGTGCCGCCGAGGCGATGCGTGAGCTTCTGCTCATGATCGTGGCCGGTGTGCGCGTGGTGACGCAGCTTCCGAAGGAAATGCCGGACACGCTGATCCGGATTGAGCGCGTGGGCGGAAAGCCGGATAACGCGGTCACCGATGGGGGCCGGTTCATGGTCCAGGTGTATGCGCGCACGGATGTGGAAGCCGGGCGGCTCGCGGGGGTCATCCTCGCGGCGCTCAATGACCACTTCTGGCGAGGTATGCGCACCGACCGTGGGCACATGCTCCGCGGCTGGGTTCATGAATCGATGATGAGCCTCGCTGACCCCGACCGGCCGGGCTTTGCCCGCTGGCAGATCATGGGCCGTTTGCAGCTTTCGCTGCTGCGGCCTGACTGACGACCGCAAGTAACTACCTACAGCACCCTTCTGGGGTGCTTTTTTCATGCCACGAGGAGGCAACCATGGCGAACGTCGCCAACATCACTTCTTCCAATCCGGGCCGTAATGGTGTGTTTTTCCGCGCGCCGGTCGGCACTCCGCTGCCGACCAACGCGTCCGACGATCTCGATCCGCTGTTCGTCGACCAGGGCATCGTCGGTGAGGACGGTGTAGCTCAGGCCATTACCCGTGACACCGAGGATGTCAAGGCGTATGGCGGTGACACCGTTTACACGTTGCAGACGGATTACGGCCAGGAGTTCACCCTGACCGTGTACGAGTCCACGAACGTCCCGACCCTCAAGACTG
>NZ_JRPT01000126.1:0-805 GCF_000762865.1 Prevotella sp. S7 MS 2
TGTCACGGATAAGGTGATTGATGAGTTGACCGAGTGGCAGAATCGCCCGTTAGACGCTATCTACCCCATTGTCTACCTGGATTGCATTGTGCTGAAGGTTAGGGAGAATCAGCGCATCGTCAACAAGTCCATCTATATCGCTCTTGGTGTCAACTTGGAAGGTCACAAGGAGCTTTTAGGGCTCTGGATTGCCCAGAGCGAGGGTTCACGCTTCTGGTTAGGCATACTAACGGAACTTAAGAATCGAGGCCTTGAGGATATCTTAATCGCTTGTGTGGACGGTCTTAAGGGCTTTCCTGAGGCGATTGAAGCAGTCTACCCTCAGACCAAGGTGCAGCTATGCATTGTGCATATGGTACGCAATACCATGCGCTTTGTGTCATGGAAAGATGCTAGAGCGGTCACTCAAGACCTCAGGACCATATACCAAGCGGCTACGGAATCACAGGGCTTGCAGGCCTTAGACGCTTTTGAGAAGAAGTGGCCTAATTACGCACTGGCCGTGCAGTCGTGGCGCAACAACTGGCATCATGTGGCAACGCTCTTTGCCTACCCTGAGGACATCCGACGGGCGATCTATACCACCAACGCCATTGAGTCCCTTAACAGCGTCATTCGCAAGGCCACGAAGCGTCACAAGCTCTTCCCGAACGACGAGGCCGCCATGAAAGTGGTGTTTTTAGCCATCTATGAGGCAAGTAAACGGTGGACAATGCCGATTAGGAACTGGCATCAAGCGTTAAATCAGTTTAGTATAGAGTTTGGGGAAAGGGTTCTGAACCACTTATAAAAATCAAGTTACACA
>NZ_JRPT01000127.1:0-742 GCF_000762865.1 Prevotella sp. S7 MS 2
AGCGATTTTTATGTAAATTTGCAATGTATTAATTCGTTTTTAGGCTAATTGTGCGTATTTATGCAAAAAAATAACATCACAACCCAATATCGAGTAGAGCAGAAAGAAAAGATATTAAATATATCTATGCAGGAATTCCATAAGCATGGCATCAAAGCTGTGAAGATGGATGATATTGCTAATAAGCTTTTAATATCCAAACGTACTCTTTATGAGCTTTATGCTAATAAAGAAGCTTTGCTTTTTGAGGGTTTGAAAAAGATGGAAGAAGCCTATGATGAGCATATGATAGAGTTTTGTAGTTCGCCGGAAAATGGTGTTATGGAGATTATTATAGAATTCTATCGTATTCAGATGGCTAAGCTTTCAGAAATCAATCCGCTGTTTTTTGCGGAACTCCATAAATATACTAAGGTCATAGAGTATCTTGAAAGCAAACGAAGAGAGCGCAATTCTAAATCGAATGATTTTTTCTCTAAGGGTATAGCGGAAGGTTATTTTCGTGCAGATGCCGACTATGGAATTATACGTGAGATAGCCAATTATGCAGTACAAGGTATTATGGAGGAGAAACTTTATCAAAAATATACGCCTCAACGTGTCTTCAGAAATGCATTGCTATTGTTCATAAGAGGGCTTTGCACAGATAAGGGACTCATGGTTATAGATTCAAAGCTACATGCTTAATAAGCAGTCTCAATTAGATTAGAATTAATTATTATTATATTTATCTTATTGCAAG
>NZ_JRPT01000128.1:0-669 GCF_000762865.1 Prevotella sp. S7 MS 2
TCTTCCGGATCTGGGGTGCGTAGCCGGGATGAGGTACCAAGTATGAGGATCGGGACCCACCACAAGATATAGGGGTCCCTGGTGCGAAGATGAAAGCTCCTACACAACCATCTTTCGCCCCGAGGACCTATGCCCGATTCTACGTCTCTTATTGCTGACACCATCATCCGGACCGTTGAACTCGGCCTGACCATCACGGGCGCCGCGATCGATGAGCGCCACACGTGGATCACCTGCCGCCCGGTGGAACAGGATGCCTCCTGCCCGGCCTGCGGGATGAAAGGCCGGCTGCGTGATCACCGGATCCGTGAACTCGTGGACCTGCCCGTCGTCGGGCATCCCACCCGGTTACGGATCCGGCTACCCCGTTTCACCTGCACCAACACCGCCTGTGCGACAAAGATCTTTCAACAGCAACTCGTGTGCGCGAAACCGAAAGCCAAGCTCACCGACCGCTGCACCCGCTGGATCCTCCAGCGCCTGGCGATTGACCGCATGAGCGTTGCCGCGATCTCGAAGTCCCTGGACATCGGCTGGGATCTGGTCAACCAGGTAGCCCTCGAACAGGCCTGGGAGCTGATCTACGCTGATCCCACCCACCTGGCCGGAGTCCGCGTCCTGGGGGTGGACGAGCACAAATGGAAACACCGCCGCGGCGACGGTACTCCC
>NZ_JRPT01000129.1:0-614 GCF_000762865.1 Prevotella sp. S7 MS 2
AACCGGTGCCCACGCATGGTGCGTGAACTGCGGGTGGTTGAACGGCACCGCGCCTCCACCGAGTGCGCCGCCACCGTTGCCGCCACCCATCTCCGCATTAGTGCCATCCGGCAGCGTCGAGGACGTATGTCCGAATTGCCCGCCGCCGTTGTCGTACCAGCCCATACGGAAGGTGCCAGCCGGGCCGATGCCGATGTTCATGCCATTCGCACGTGCCCACTGCATCTGCGACACCGTGGAGAAGCGGCGGCCATTCGCGGGGTCAAGCCCCAGTGCGAATGCCGCGAAGCTTCCTGCGGTGTATGAGCAGTCACCCCACGCGCCACGACGATTCGGGAAGTTCTCGTACGGCGCGCCCTGCAGGGCGCGTTCCATCTGGAACCCGTTCGCGGACTCGCCGCGGGCGAGCTTGAGGAAATCATCCGCGGTCGGCAGGTCAGTGCCGCCAGTGATGTCGGAGAACACGCCATCCGGGTCGGCGTCATCCTGCGGCTTCTCGCCGGCACGCCCTCCGGTGTTGTAGCCGGGGAGCTTCGGGAACGTCCCGGCGTTGATGGCCTTCAGTTCCTTGTCGTACTTCTCCGAGGAGCGACCATTGATGATCCACTCGCCCG
>NZ_JRPT01000130.1:0-599 GCF_000762865.1 Prevotella sp. S7 MS 2
GCTTGACGACGGCCACCGCCGGGCCGCCGCGCTGCTAGTTGTACTGACCGGAGACGTTGGTCGAATCTATGCGATCCGACCACATGACGAAGACCTCCAATGTGGAATGGGAAGTGCCTTAATCCAACCCAGCCACACAGGAGGTCTTCTGTGGTTCACCCTAACGCAGCACTCACGCCCCGACACCGACTTCAAGTAGCCCGCCTCGTCGTCGACGACGGCTATCCCATCTCCGAAGTCGCCGCCCGGTTCCAGTGTTCCTGGCCCACCGTCAAACGCTGGGCCGACCGCTACCGCGCCGGCGAACCGATGACCGACCGATCCTCACGGCCGGCCTCCAGCCCGAACAAAACGCCCCAGGCGGTAGTCAAACGAGTGGTGTCACTGCGGTTGCGCAAGCGCCTTGGACCGCTGCAACTGGCCGCACTGTGCGGCATCGCACCATCGACCGCCCACCGAGTGCTCGTCAGATGCCGCCTCAACCGCCTGTCCTACACCGATCGGGCCACCGGTGAGCCGGTGCGCCGCTATGAACACCCGCAACCGGGTGACCTCATTCATGTCGACGTCACCAAGTTCGGAAACATCCCCGACGGCGG
>NZ_JRPT01000131.1:0-577 GCF_000762865.1 Prevotella sp. S7 MS 2
GACCTCCTGGTTCTGGAAGATCGCGCGGGTGATGCGCGCCAGACCCATGCCGATGCCGTACGAGGTCGAGCCCTTCGCGTCGATGATTTCGTAGGCCGCGTCGCGGGTGCGGATGAAGATCTCCTCGAGCTCATCGTGAAGCTCGGGATTCCTCTCCAGCTTGCTGCGCAATCCGACGCCGGCGATGTTCGCCGACGACAGGACCGGCAGTTCGGAGTCGCCGTGCTCGCCGACGATGTATGCGTGGACGCTCATGGGCGACACGTCGAAGTACTCGCCGAGCATGTAGCGGAAGCGGGCGGTGTCGAGCACGGTGCCCGAACCGATGACGCGGTGGGCCGGCAGGCCGGAGAACTTCCACGTGGCGTAGCTGAGGATGTCCACTGGGTTGGTGGCGACAAGGAAGATGCCGTCGAACCCGCTGGCCATCACCTCGTCGACGATGGACTTGAAGATGCGCATGTTCTTGTCCACCAGCTGCAGGCGGGTTTCGCCCGGCTTCTGCGCCGCGCCGGCGCACAGGACGACGAGGGCGGCGTCTTCGCAGTCGGCGTAGGTGCCGCTGGTGACCTTGGTG